>JBAUGC010000092.1:0-9281 GCA_049679485.1 Xanthobacteraceae bacterium | reverse complement strand
ACCTTCGCCGAAAAAATCAACACATACCGTTATTTCCGTGCATAGTTGCCGATGAACGAAACTCCAGCTGACCCCGTGTCGCCGGAAAAGATCAAGAGTCTCTATCAGAGTATGCTTGAGGAACTGCGCGCGTATCTGAGAGATCTAAAGCCGTTGGGCGCCATTTCCCACGCGCCAGTACCGGTCACCCGCCGATGATTTGGCCGGTGGTGGAATGTATATCGGGGATAAATGCCACCATGCTCGGGTTTTTAGAGCATGTTACGATCGTCACTCAGGGATCGCGATAGTAAAGGAAGATCTGTCAATCAGGAGCCAAGGGCATGCGAGGGCTCGGAGTGCAAGGAGATGGCAAGAGACAAGCCAAGACTTCGTCCAAGCTTGTTGTTCCGTCAGCGGTCATCTCGAATAAACGCCGCGCGCCGGTCACCATTCTGTCGCCTACCAAGCGTACTGCTATCATCGAATGTTTCAGCAAAAACGGCCTTCATAAGCGCAATGGCTACTGGTACGGAACGCCCGAAGGAAAGCACATCTCTGGTGTCACCGTTGCAGACCTCGCTCGCGATGGCGTGTTCTCCGTAGAAAAAAATCTCCCGCATGGTTCCGCACTTTTGACGGAACGCGGTCAATGGTTTGCACGGACGTTGATCGATGCCGCAGACGAAGTACAAATACGAGAATAGTCGCAGCTTCCTTCGGCGTGACTGTGTTCGAAGGGTGCGACGGCACTTACGAAAGCCGATTCTTGTCGTCGCTTTCGCCGCAACGCCCACAAGCGCCGCCTGGAGCAAGCACAGGTTAAGTGCCTCAGTTTAAAATTACTTCTGCGCGGTTATCCCACTTATCCACTGTCAATTCATAGTGAGCTATTTTATACAGATTCAGTAAAACGCCCGCCTCAACATCACAAATGTCGAGCGCTTCCCTGGCCCCTGCTGAAGCGCCTATCTTGTGAGTGAGCGTGCGCGCGTAAAAAGACCCCGGCCGTGTGGCCAACGGCCGGGATCTTTGTTCCCTCTTGCTGAGAGTGCTCCGCCTTTCCGCTGATGGCGCGTTCTCACACCGCACCGTACCAGCGTCGAGCGAGGAGAAACTGCACGTGCGTCAGGATGCGTTGCTCTATGCTCAAGCCTTTACACCCGTGCCCCGTATGCGGAGCCGAGACTGCTCTTGCAGAGATTGAGCCCCACCCTCTGCACGTCAATTTTGATATTCACGGATACCTTTGTGACCAGTGCGGGCCCGTCAAATCCTTGGTTGTGCGTCGTTCGTGGAACCCCGCGCTTTTGCAGTAACGGTACGCGCTGGCCATTTCTAGTCCGCTGCGCTTCAATCCCGGACGGATTGCGGTATCGTAACAAACGGACGCAAACATAAGGACTGCTTCAAAGTGTCCCCGAGGTTGAGCGCGCGATACCCTTCCCCTCGAAAAATGCCTATGATCGGTGTGGAAGGTCTCGTCATGGCGACTAAACGTCGACGCGTATTCGATACGAAATCTTTTCTCGCCCGCGTCGGCGACGGCCGGAGCATCGGCAAGTACCGCAAGGGCCAGGTTGTCTTTTCACAAGGGGACGCTGGCGACGCGGTGTTCTACATCCAGAAGGGCAAGGCCAAGCTCACTGTCGTTTCCGAGCAAGGCAAAGAAGCGGTCATCGCGATTCTTGGTACGGACGATTTCTTCGGCGAGGGATGTCTTGCGGGACAGGCGCAGCGTATTGCGACGGTCACGACCATGACCGACGCCGTCATCGCGCGATTGGAAAAATCGGCAATTCTCAAAGTAATCCATGAGGAACCGGCATTCTCGGAATTGTTCATTGCGCATCTGCTGGGTCGGAGCATCCGCGTCGAAGCCGACCTCGTCGATCAGTTGTTCAATTCGAGTGAGAAGCGCCTTGCCCGCCTGCTCCTGCTGTTGGCGAATTTTGGGAAGGAAGGAACACCCGAGCCGGTCATCGCGAAAATCAGCCAGGAGATACTCGCGGAGATGATCGGAACGACGCGGTCGCGGGTGAGTTTCTTCATGAACAAATTTAGGAAGCTGGGCTTCATCAAGTACAACGGCGGCATCGAAGTTCACAGTTCACTATTGAATGTGGTTCTGCACGATCAGCCGCAAATTAAGAAATAGATTTTGCGGATCTTGCCGCGCCCCGAGGGCGCTGCTAGCCGATGCGATCCCCACGCTGAGATGTGAGCAATAATGCACAGACTGCTGCCGGCATGGCGCTTTAACTTGGTGCAAAGCAAAAGGATCGCACCATGTCGTTAGGAGTCATTCTCGTTATCATCCTCGTCATTTTTCTACTTGGCGGGTTCAGCGGCCGCTTCGGCGGTTACGGTTACGGCTACGGACATCGCGGGGTTGGTCTCGTCGGTATCGTCCTGATCATTCTTCTGATTCTCGTGCTGCTAGGGCGGATTTGACCGCTCACACCAAGCCTCGCCGTCAGTGTCTGCAGGCGGCGTCCTGTCCGCGCCGCGATCGCCGGTTCTGTCGTTTACTTAAGCGTGGGCGTCGCGTTCGCCTAACTGAGGAAACTCTCATGTCTTTGCATCTTTGCAGCACTCTTCGATGCAACGTATCATGACCCTGTTGGCGCGCCAGGCGACCGTGACCGGCGGTGATCCCGGAATGCTAAGTGCCATGAGCGATGGTGGGGAGCGGTCGCCCCTCCAAGCAGGAAACGCGACCGTCCATGGTCCAATTGCGACGATCGTCTTCAGAAGGGGCCGTAGCCGCCCAAGACGCCATTTATCAAACCGCCGACGATGGGAACGCCGTAGCCTGGGCAATTGTAGTAGCCGCAGCTGTTATAGATCGGTCCAGCGCGATAGCCGCCGTATCGGGCAACGTGGCGACCGCCGGGGCTAATCCTTGCATGTCCGCCCGCGGCATGTCCGCCTACTGCATGTCCAGCCGGATGTCCGCCGCCTCGATGGTCGGTAGCGAACGCACTGGTCGCCGCCGGCACGCAACCGAGCGCGACCGCAGCAGCGAGAGCGATGAGGGTTTTATGAAGCATTTTGATTTCTCCTATGGTTCAAACAAAAAACTAGTTTAAAGAATTTGTTGTTGTGCGCGTGTGCAATGGCAACGCCGGATCCCGCGAAAGGTTGCTAGCCATGGGGACACGTTCGCGTGTGCTTGCGACCCGTTGACCATGCCTGGGTGAGCAGTTTTATACAGACGCTGCTGGGCTATCAGACTTAGCTACATGGCTAGCGCCTGGCGGCTACCCAACAAAAAGGACTGCCGATGTTCACCGCTGATCAATATCGCGCCAAAGCGATCGAATATTCCAATCTGCTGAAGATAGCGAACGGCGACAACGAAGAGCGTGAATTTCAGAGGCTAGAACGAAGCTTTGCCGAACTTGCGGACAACGCCCAATGGGTGACCGAAAATCAAGGTAAGATCGTGCAGGCCTCCCAGCGCCAACCCCAAGAGTGAAATACATGCTGTCAGCATCCGAGATTCCGGCCGGCCAGAATTATGTGCTGGTCAGATATGGCGAGAAATACAAAGAAACGAAACATCCGTCGGGCCTTACGATTACGGTCGCCCGACAAAAATTAAAACCGTAAGCGAGCTCTCTTTTTTGACGGCTGTTCACACTGCCAAACGGATTGGTAAGCAAGCGCGCCTTTCCGAGATTTTTGCCTGCAAATAGTTCCAACGGCCGGCGTGTGAACTCCACCGACGGAGCTCACTCCCAAAGGACCCCAATGTCTTTGAACCTTTTTATGAACGACACCTGTCCGAGATGCCGCAAGCCGATAAGGCTCGCTGTTATCCAGCAACATCCATCTCGCTGCGATCTTTCGGTGCACAAGTTTGAATGTGCTGACTGCGGGATTGTAAAAACCAAAGTTCTTTTCCGAAAGCAGGTCGTCGTCGCCTGAAGGTGCAAAACTGCCTCGGAAGCGGGCTCGCAGCAATCGACTCGGCATTAGCGGTCTGCACACGATGGAGATTCCCGGCGTAGTTGTGCCGACAGGTGATCATGCTGTGGTCTGACCTGAAGGTTCATTAAATAATGTGTTCCGGTACAAGGTCTGAAAGATACGACTCAAGAAAACGCACACGTTAACAAGCTAATCGCCGCACGAGAAAGAATGATTCAGGATCGTCGCAATCTCTCCGAGGCGTTGGCGTGTGAATACCAAGGTGGGCACACCGAGACAATGCGCGACAACTTCATCATTACCCAAAATTCCATAGAGGCCATCGATCGCACTATTGCTCACGAGACGGTCATGGCAAGGGAAAACGCCGGGATCGATAGTCGCTCCCGTCCTGTTCGGTCACTCTGGTCCCGAGCGGCTCGAAAATTTAATCAGATCTGAATTTCGGCGAGCACGTCGAACAAACCGCCCCGTGATTATGAGTTCCCGGCGCGAAGCGAAAAACTTTCTAATGGCAGGACTTTGACTGCGACTGATTCGTGCCGCGCTGATGTACTTCGGCGGCAAAGTCCTCACGTTCAGCATGCCCAATCATACTGAGCCACGACTCTGACATGTCACGCCACATGTGCTTCTCCAGCGCATTTTTTTTGGTGTCGGCCATCCGCCGGCAACCTGCGGCGTTGGCTCGGTACTCATTCACCTTACTCATGACTTGCGCAATACGCGCAACCCGCAAGGAACGGCAACGACAGCGCGCTTTCAAGCATCTCGTTTCTCACGATCATCATTAATCCAGGGTCACGGTGTTAGCCGCCCCGCTCGGGTCGTCTGATCATGTAAATGGAATAATCGAGGGCGACAGCATCGTCTGGCAACGACGTGCCGAACGGATCACTCTCCTCGTGGTCTGGCCGTTGGACGTTGAAAAAATATTTGCACATCACGCACCCTCCCAACCATGCGGGAAGCTAGGGTGAGCCTACACATGTGGGAAGCTAAGGTGCAGTTACAAGAGCTCTTGGCGTCAGTGAATGGTTTAAAAACATGTGCGGGCTGGAACGACCCCCGCGCTCCGCGGATGGGCTTGTTGATTTGAATCCTCTTCGATAACTGCGCCCGACTTTGCAGACGTCCGCCGCCTCGCAATTTTTAGAGGCGGCCAGTCCAACAGCTTACTGACCTCTCTTGTTAAAGACACGATTGCCGCTCTGTACGGCCACTATTGGGGTGGTGGTAGTGATAACCGCGATTTGGCGGCTGACACAGAGAAATTAAAATGAAAGACGCACACAACAAGGCGGCGGAACTTCACGAGTCTGCTGCAAAGTCGCATCGTGCCGCTATCGAGTCTCATGGCAAGAATGACCATGTTAAGGGTAAGGAGCATGCGACCCAAGCCCAGCAGCACGCGCAGAACGCAAATGAGCAGTCCAAGACGGCGAACGCGAAAAGCGCTCAACAGAAGTGAAAGACCTCCACCGGGAAGCCGACCATCACGTCGGGTTCACGGTGGAGTAATTTGTTAGAAAAGCTGACTCCGCTGCTCGTAACTTTTCCGCCGACGCCGGCCGCCCCAATGGATTTGGTCAGCCGACGTTGTCATCGTTCAACTACACCCACGTCAGCATGCTGAAGCGGCGCAGCTGGCATTTATCCACGATATATATTTCACTTACGTGCCAAATCATCGGCGGAAGGTTGGTGCTGGCTAGTGAGTGATGGCGCGCAACGTCACTCGCGACACTTTGGCTAGGTCCGCCTCATGTTCGAATTATCCCAAACACCCGACGTTGGTTAGATAGCTCGGCACGGTAGTGAAGGGCCAATCGCCGGCGTCAATCCTCTGTCCGCCCCTCAAGTTTCGCGGTTGGTAGCTGGTACGTTGCACGTCGCCAAGAGACGGTGGATGCCGTTGAGCATTGGGCAATAGCCGCCACGCGCGCGCAAGATATCGTTACCGTTTCCTTAATTCTCCGCATTGTGAGCAATTTTGAGCAGTCCGGGCTTCGGGCGCCTCTACAATACCTGCATTCGGTTTGCGTAACTCCGGTAAGGAATCTGTTTAGCTCCATGAGCGCGTGGAGGGTGAACGATGAGCGAATCCGTATCAACCCAAGGAACCGTATTTCAGTTTCGGGGCCGCGACATTGAGCGCGATTTGCGTCAGCGGACTCGGCACGATGGTCTGACCGCCGAATTGCGGGCGGCTCGTGTACGAGAAAATGCATGGCTTCGTGAGAAGTCTGACCTCTTGCAGCGACAGGACATGCTCGCCCAGGAGTTCGAGCATCGACTTGTGAATAGTCTGCAAATCATCGGTAGTTTGCTGTCGTTGCAAAGTCGGTCGGCAAGCCCGGAGGCTGGCGCCCAACTGACGATAGCTGCCCGTCGGGTTGCTTCGTTTGGGCGCGTGCATCGGCAGCTACATCTGCTCGATCATCAGGAAAGCGTGGAGTTTAAACAATATCTCCAGCACCTGTGCGACGACCTTTCCGGGCTGCTGTTTGAAGGGGAAACCGGTCGCAGGATCGCAGTCGAGGCTGCCGAGATCGATATTCCGACTGCGTTTGCCATTCCGCTCGGCTTTATCGTCAGCGAGTTGATCACCAATTCGGCAAAGTACGCCAACAGCAACATTACCGTTCGCTCAGAAAATTCGCCGACCATCGGCCATTCGTTATCGATATCGGATGATGGGCCGGGATTGCCTGACGGATTCGATCCGGCTCGGAGCAAAGGTCTTGGAATGAAAATTATAGCCAAACTGGTGAAGCAGATAGGCGGCGAACTGACAATTGGGGCCGGCGAAAACGGCCGCGGTGCCCGCTTTACGGTCATATTCGGCCGCCCATTAACGGCCGAATGATTTTGTCATGGCGTCTAAGTACCGGCGGTCATTCGATCCAAAATCGTTTCTCGCCGGGGGCGGGGATGGCTGCAGTATCAGTAAGTACCGCAACAGCCAGGTCGTGTTTTTCGCAAGGAGAACCGGCAGATGCGGTCTTCTATATCCGGAAAGGCAGGGTCAAGCTCACCGTCGTCTTGGAGCAGGTGAGAAAAGCCGTCGTCGCAATACTTGGAACGGAAGGCTTCTTCGGCAAAGCACCGGCGCTCGAGCTCTACCGCGATCAAAATTTTCGGATGGTTGGTTTTTCGAACGATTGTGGTCAATTTTGATCAGACTCGTCCCAGTAACATGCCTCAGATTTCCTGCCATGTAGAGTATCGGAGGGGACCATGGCGATGAATGAAAAGCGAAAGGAATACGCGCGTTACGCTCAGCATTGTTTGCAAATGGTCGCCGCGGAAAGAGAGCAGGAAGCGCGCTCTATTCAACGCGAGATGGCGGCCGAATGGCTAAGATTGGCGGATGCTATTCGGCGCCCTTCAAAACGTAGGCAAATGCAAATGATGTAGGCCGCCTTAGTTGGCAGCCTCGTCTCGATTTGTGGGCCCAAACGCTACAAGAATTTCGAGCGGACAGTGCCTAACCTTAGCCCGTTGCGCAGACATCCACGGGTTGCCGTGATCTTTTTGTTGCTGTTTTGCACCAGGTCGCCGGGCAGTTCCTGCGACCTCATTAAGTTTGCAACCATGTGCCGGAGGCCGGAGCATGAACGAGAAAAACCCGACGTACCGCGTCGAGATCATAAATAGCGGCTCCCCGCCGAACGAAACCTATGGGTGGAAAATCTACGTGAACCGGGATGTCTTACCTATCCAGCGATCAGAGCAACTTTTTGTCTCCCGCTTGGCGGGACTAGCCGACGCTAATCGATCAAGAATGCGGCTAGTGAATGCCACACAATCAAACTGAAGGCGCCGGAAGAAGACCGCTGGCGAAAAGTCACGATGAGCTTTGGGAGAAAGTGACAATCGTGGCCTTGGAGATTATTCTCAGCGCAAGTGTGGCGATCGGCGTCGTCCTCTTTTGGTGCGATTTCACCGATTCCTGGAAGGATATTCGCTCACTTCTTGCGCATTATTCGAAGTAGCCAATCCACCCGCGAAAGTAGACGATCTTACCGAAAGATTCGCGCTCGGATTTTATGGCGGCCCGTGGCCTGGGGGCCGGTTCGGGGCGGAATTCCTGGATACGTTGCCACCCATCACGGCCTGCCAGCGCGAGGTAAGAGCCATCCCATAACTTTCTCGTGTGGATCGCGCCGAAATTTGTGGTCTGGATCGCGTCGACTGCGATGGAACTCGTTTTGCCGGGTCGCCTTTTCGGCAAACGACACAACCTGGTCTTCGGTGTGTCGCCTATCCTTCGGAAGCGCCATCCATTCGCGAATGATCTTTCGGCGCGTCTCGTGGTCTTCCATGTTCGTGGCTCCTTGGTTTATCTTATCTGGGACAGCCTGGGACACTGCTGGCCAACGATCCACAGGCCTCGGTCTGATCAATACCATACAGGTTGCCGCTGCGCGGCGCGATGTGATGCGAGCAATTCTTTATCGAACCGGGCTCTATTGGCGCAGCTATGCGGTATGCCCCGGGTCATAGCCGCCGTCAGAAGGCATATTCTGCTTTTGGCGTCGCGTCATTTTCGCCGGCTCAAGGTCCTTAGAGCCGCGAGTACCGCCGAGGCTGGCCTGGGCCATATCGTCTTCGGTGGGGCGATCAGCGCTGTGTTCTGGCGTCTTCGGCTTCATTGCTCACATCTCAAACGCTGGTTACTTGCTTCACTTTGACGACCGGCACCCACGATCCTTACCACGGTTTGCTGACTATTTTGCCGGCGTGTCCGAAATGCGCGACGGCGCGACTGGATCAGTAAGCCGTGGCAGGCCCTGATCGCAAGACGGGTAACCCATCGGTTTCTATAGATATTCCACCCATAGGTTCCGCCCGGCAGGGTGCCGCTATCTATTATCTCGACGCGGTACGTCGCGTTTTTCTCGTTCATGGCTCCGGCCGCCTCAGGCAAACGCTGCAAACGTGGCGAGGTTGCCGGAATTGCTTCGGCAAGCCGGTACTCCGACCGTCCCCAACACGGGCAAGAGACAATTTTGCATCAAATGAGAATCGCCGTTGATCCGGAGCAGCCCCTGAGCTGGGAACAATAATCACCATTAAGGTACATGCGTATGAGCAATATTGCTCAGAAATGCATTCTGTCGAAGATCACTATGAGAAACTAGGGCCTGCCCGATCGAGCAAGGAGTCGCGGCCATGAATCCGCCTATCGTCGAGCCACGAACATTGGCTGCGCACCAAAACGTTGATGCTGCGGGTACCCACGCCGCTTTCCGGCATCCGCTGCGACTCATAATTGGGGCTGCCGTCTTAGTCATCGCCATTCTAGCAGGTGTCGCCGGTTATCTGGAGAAATGGCTGTGGATGCGGCAGCTCGACTACAC
>JBAUGC010000091.1:0-3600 GCA_049679485.1 Xanthobacteraceae bacterium | reverse complement strand
CCAAGCCGTGCTTGGAAAAAAATCGGATGCAAACCGCGTGCGCTTTTTGCTGCTACCTCGATACATGGAAGCTGCCGCCTGAAGCACGGTGCTTTTGCCTGACCCGTTCTCCCCGACAAGAGCCGTGATTGGAAAGTTGAACGGGATACGATGGCCTTTCCATCCACGAATGTTGTGAATTTCAATCCATTCAAGACGCTGCGGCCAACCCTGACCCGTACTCCATTTCGATTGAAGTAGCCGAACCTCGCGGCTGAGTGCCATTTGTGCCTCCGATGGAGCACCAGAACGTGCTGATTGGCTAAATAATATTGCTATGGGAAAATAAATCAAGCATGTCACACGCTCTGGCGACGCTTGAAAGCGCCATATTCGATGCTGCGGGAGGCTTCAGCCGCTTACTATGTGAAAAAAATGCTTGACAACGAATTGGTATTGAATAAAATGCTTGTCATGAACAAGCTGCCTCTCGAAACCCGCGTTCAAATCCTCTCCATGCTCTGCGAGGGATCGTCTATGCGGTCGGTTTCGCGGGTGGCCGATGTCTCGATCAATACGGTTGCCAAGCTACTCGTGGACGCTGGCAAAGCGTGCGCGGCCTTCCATGATGAGAAGGTCCGTGGCGTGAAGGCTCGCCGCGTGCAGGTTGATGAAATCTGGTCGTTCACGGCCGCGAAGCAAAAGAACGTGCCGGGGATGAAAAAGCCCGTTGAAGGCGCGGGCGACACATGGACGTGGACGGCGATCGAAGCGGACAGCAAATTGCTGATCACTTGGCTCGTCGGCGGTCGCGACAGCGAATATGCGATGGCGTTTATGGACGATCTTCGCTCGCGGCTTGCCAATCGCGTTCAACTGACCAGTGACGGCCACAAGGCTTACTTAGAGGCCGTTGAGGGCGCTTTCGGCAGCGATGTCGATTACGCGATGCTGGTCAAGATTTTTGGCGCTGCTCCCGAGGCCATGAAAGGCCGCTACAGCCCTGCGGAGTGCATCGGTGCTCGCAAAGAGCGGATCGAAGGCAACCCCGATCCCAAGCACGTTTCGACCAGCTACGCCGAACGTCAGAACCTCACCATGCGTATGCAGATGCGCCGTTTTACTCGCCTCACCAATGCGTTCTCGAAGAAATTTGAGAACCACATGCACATGGTTGCACTCTACACGGTCTGGTACAATTATGTGAAGCAGCACAAGAGCCTGAAAGGGCTTTCGCCTGCGATGGCCGCGAATATCAGCAAGACACTCTGGTCGATGACCGATCTTGCCGAAATGGTGGATGCGGCAGCCCCGAAGCCGGGCAAGCGCGGGCCGTACAAGAAGTATGCGGCATGATCAAGCCGTGGATGTTCTTTGCGGCTATGTGGGTCTTCTGCGCCGTCATCCTGTTGAAAAGCAGGGCACGTTTTCCAGAGTTGACCGAAACCGCAGTCATCTTCGGATGGATTATTCTCGGTTTCCTCGGCGTTGGCCTAATCATCGGCTTCGTTTTCGGCCATCCGTATGTCCGGGTAAATTCAAACTGAGGCACTACCCGGATTTCGCACACTTCCTCCTCACACTACGGCGTCGCAGCATCGTCAAATAGATGCCGCAGAATCAGAGCCTTGACGTCCGTCGCCGCGAGCTGGCCTGGCGGAAGCAAAGCAGCGTCGGAAGTTATGAGCACCGGGCAATCCGCGGTATCGTCGGTTGGGCGGCCGTGCGATCCTTTGACCAATGTCGCGTCGAGCGGGATCACATCCATCAGCGTGCGGAACCCGAGCGTGCGTTTGGCGAGGCGCCAGCCGACGCTCAATGGCGGAAAACGGATGGCAGGATCGAGGAAGAGCTCCACCGGGTCGTAACCGGGCTTGCGGTGGATATCGACCGTGCGCGCGTAATCCGGGGCCTTGTCGTCATTGAGCCAATAATAATAGGTGAACCAACTATCCGCATGCGCGAGAGCGACCAGCTCGCCCGAACGTGGGTGATCCAGGCCGAATTCCGCCTTGGTCGTGTCGTCGAGGACCCGCTCCACTCCGGGAAGCGCGGCGACCAGCGCGCTGACTTCCGCGATCCGGTCCTTCGCAGCGACGTAGACATGAGCGATCTGATGATCGGCTACGGCAAAGGCAGCTGAAGCGCCGGGGTCAAGCTGCTCGCGACCGAGTTCCTCGCGCACAGCGATGAGACCGGCGCGGCGTAGCGCCCGGTTGATGTCGACCGGCCGGCTCACCGGCGTGATGCCGTATTCGGAAAGCACGATGACGCGCGCGTCGTCACGTCCGGCATCATCGATGATTTCGCCGCACAGAGCGTCTACCTCGCGTAGATCACGCGGGACTTGCGGCGCAAACGGGCCAGCGCGCTGCAGCACGTAATCGAGATGCGGCAAATAGATCAGCGTTAGCGTAGGCTTGCGCTCGCGGCGGACGTAAAGCGCGCTCTGCGCGATCCACTCGCTGGCGACAATGCTCGTCGCCGGGCCCCAGAAACTGAACAGGGGAAAGCGGCCGAGACGCGCGGTAAGCTCGTCGCGCAATTCGCGCGGCGCGGTGTAGCAGTCGGGAATCTTGCGGCCGTCAGCGAGATAGAGCGGCCGCGGCGTCACGCCGATGTCGGCGGTGGCGTACATGTTGTACCACCAGAACATATTGGCACAGGTAAACGCAGGGTCGCGTCGCCGCGCCGCCTCCCAGATGCGCTCGCCCGCGACCAGGCGATTGGACTGGCGCCAGAACAGCACTTCGGCAAGTTCGCGGAAGTACCAGCCATTGGCGACGATGCCGTGCTCGCGCGGCAGGAGACCGGTCAGATAGGTCGTCTGCACCGGACAGGTCACGGCGGGAACGACGCTTCTTAGCGGCCGCACGCCGCCGCCGGCTGCAGCCAGCCTTTGTAGAGCCGGCGTGTCTGGGCCGATCATCCGCGGCGTCAGTCCAACGACATTGATGACGATCGTCGGATGCATGAAAGCCCGGTGCTATTTCTTCAGTGAGCGTACATAGGCCATGACGCGCAGAATCTTGTCTTGTGTCAGGCGCTTGCCGAAGGGCTGCATCGCGCCGGTGCCGCCGCCATAGATGATCTCGAATATGCCCTTGTCAGTGGTGAAGCGCGGATAATGATGGGCGTCGCCGATCAGGCTCGGGCCGATGCGGCCGCTGCCATCCGGCATGTGACAGGCTTGACAAGTCATTTCGTAGATACTCTTGCCGTCAGCGAGTGCCTGCGCGTCGCCTTTGTAAGGATCTTCGCCGGTGTCGTAGAACTTCCGCACCTGCTCGGTGATTTTCTCGCCGGGCAGAAGCTTGACTTCGAGCGGTCCGTTGTCGATCGGGCTGGTGAATTGCGGCGGCTCGCCGGCACCGGCAACGCCCACAAGACAAATCGCGGCGGCCGAAAGTAGGGTCAAATACAGATAGCCTCGCGCGATTGCGGGCCGAAGCAGACGGTCAGGCATGCGGGTAATCATCACTTTGGTTTTTGGCTTTGGTTTTCTTACCCGGCCGCCTGCACGAGACAAGTGCGGAGGCCGCTCGGCAAAATCCCCCCGCCGCGGGCACGCCGGATTTCGCCGGCGCACCCGAGGGAAGACTGACGAGGGGTGCCCAACGC
>JBAUGC010000090.1:0-3402 GCA_049679485.1 Xanthobacteraceae bacterium | reverse complement strand
CTTCCTGCTCGACAAGCTGCGCAACACCAAGAACAACGGCGAGTTCTTCGACTCGATGAATACGTAACGCGGAGTCCGCTGGAAGCCGTCTAAAGACTGGTTTCTATGGGCGACGCGCTCGTCGCGGTGGGTCAAAGATTGGGGCCTCGTTGGCAAGTTTAAAGTGGGTAATCTTTGCGCGGCATTTACGACTCTCGGAGGTTCGTATTGCCGCGCAAACCTCGGAGCGCACGCTGGTCATATCGAGTATGAAAGAAAACGCTTTTTGGCGGCTCCTACCGAGCGGTTCCAAGAAAGGCCTCTTTTGATCTTGAAGGTAGACTTTCTTGCCATCGGTCACTAGCCAGGTGATTGCGCGTCTATTGAAATATCGCTGGGTTTGATGAGCCAATGTTTGTCAGCGCGTAGTTCAGTGAGAGCTTCTTTTACACGGACTAGCTGCACGCCAGCGTCAAGAAGCCGCTGGATCGTCTTGGCAATCATAAGATCACGGTAAGAGCAGTAGCGCGTATTTCCGCGTGGACGGCGCTTCTGTCGTTGCGGAAGATCATGATCTTCCCGATAAGACGGCTGCAAATACTCGTTTCGGATCAAAAAATTAAGCATGGCCGGCTGAAGGCCGGTGATGTCTGAAACTTCGCGGATAGTGAATGCGTTTTTGACGTTTCGGGCAAAGCGCATGTGGGCAACCGCCGAAGAGTTTGCTAATAATATTGAAGTTTTCGATAACTTACAATATAATGAAACGTCGGTAGCGAGCTTGCGTGAGTTCATGCAGCTTTGGCTATTGCCTCGGCCGGCCAAATGCGTCTGAATCATCGAAAATAGAGGAGGGTCTGATGCCGATAATGGCTTCTCAGGGCCGCAGCGATGCACGCGGTACAGCGCAGCTTCTCGCAGGTATGGCGCTGGATTGCATTGCCAATCCCGCCGTCGCACGCGAGCGTCAAGTGGCCCTCAACAATGTGTACCGGCTATTGGAGTCATATCGAGTAAACCGATATTTCGGGTCGGAACTTCGAAGTCAGGGATACCAGAACGAGGCGCAAAGACTTGCCCTGAAGCGACCAGTTGAGCGCCATGTCAAGGAAGTTCGCGACGCGCTTGAGTATGCAAGGAAGGTTGCCTTTGGGGACGCGTCAAAGGACGATGCGTTGCAAAGGCTGGAGACTGTATTGCGATTGGTGACCTACCCAGACGCAAACGAAGGTCAGGTTTCGGATGAAGATCAGCAGCGAGCCACTCAGTTCTTCAGAGCGCTGGGGGATCATCTTAGAGTCGGCCTGGAAGCCGAATGAAGCCAGAGGAATTCCTTCAAGAGGAATTCGCCAACGTTGAGCGCGCTCTACATGAGACGTTGAGGTATGACTACGGGCCGGAAGAGACGCTGGTCTATTATAGGGAATGTGAGAATCGTCTCAACGAGATTAAAAAACAAATCGCCAGGATCGCGCCATCGGAAATATGGGCGCAGTTAAACGAACTCGCGTCGCTTTCTGTTTGGATATCACTAATAGAACGTTCGCGCCTGGGGGAATTTTCTTGGCCATTCGCCGCGCTAATCAGAGACATTGCAAAACCACTGCTGACTGAGAGAATTTATCGCGGCAAAATAGTTGTAGAGCCGATAATCCATGTTGTGGCCGAAGGCGAAGGCTATCAAATAGTCTATGAGGTAGTACCGCCACCAAGTACAAACCACCGTTTTGCCATAGTAGCATTTCCTCGTCCGCTCAAACATCACGTGCTCCTTCATGCAATTTTCGGGCACGAAATCGGACATACGGCTCAGCACACTAATGATGCCGGTGATCTAATTGGCAGGACTGTAGCGGATGAATTGACGGTTACCGGGCACCTGTCCGCAGCGGCGCAAATAAACACGTGGTTGAACGATCCGGCGGCACCGAAGGAAATCAAAAACGATCTCGCGCAATATCTCGCCGATAATGGAGTGCCATATGTTTTTCCCGAGATATATCTCGAAAAATGAGTTGAAGAGCTAGTCTGCGATTTGTTTGGGCTCTTGTTATTCGGACCTGGTTTTGTGGCGGCTCATCAAGTCTTGCTCCGCCCTACTCACCGTACGCCATATGAATTTGATCTTCTAGAGCCGACTCATCCTCCGTACGCGGTGAGACACAAGATGCTTGTCAGGGCTCTGCGTCTGCTTAATTGGGATAAGCCTGTAACAAGGGCCGACCAGGGCAACGTCCATCAAGCAGAGCTGACAGCATTGAACTTTATTCTGGACGATCCCTATATCGCATGGGCGTCATTCTTTGAAAACGCCCAACTATCTGGCGCGCTCCAAGGGTTACGGAATGTTCTGCGACTATATGGCAATTTCGAATATCGACACCCAGACCCAAAAAATCTCGCTGATCTTATTGATCGGCTAACAAGGAGGCTGCCTCCGATTGGCGCAGATATAGATGAAAATGGCACTCCGACTTTTAGCGAGATGAGTCCTGTCCATTCTCTATTCGCCGGCTGGGTTTACTGGCTTGGTAAAGATCACCTCGTGGGCACAAACGCTCTTTCCTTTTTGGAAACAAACAAATTGTGCGACCAAGCTCTGCTTCAAGATCGCGGAATATTAGTGGGTAAGGCCGAATGACAGTTCTGGGCCGGGGTGATTTAATTACCCGAATGAGGACTCGCACGCTGGCCGTTTCGCCAATTCTGTCAAAAGAACAAATTGGGGCGGCTAGTATCGATCTGCGAATGGGAAATATTGTTCTGATGGTGAGAGCGCGTGGAGCGTCGCATGTGGATCCAGTAGCGCTCAAAGAGGCTCGTTCGGCGGCAGGGCATTACGGCGAGGCGAGTCGTCAACAAAAGCATGAACGATATGAGATTCCATTCAAGACAAAATTCCTTCTTCATCCGGGTTCCCTTGCGCTGGTTCCTACTTTCGAGTGGCTGCAAGTTCCCGCCGACCTGCTAGGCACGGTGACTGCAAGATCGAGTTGGGCGCGAGAGGGGTTGAGTATTGCAACGGCTACATTAATTGAGCCAAGGTACGAAGGTATAGTGACGCTTGAACTTTCAAATCTTGGGCAAATTCCGATCGCACTGTATCCGGGACTGAGAATTGCACAAATAGCTTTTGTGACCGTGGAAGGATCGACGGAGCGACCAGGGAAACCGCAGTTTAAACTTTCGTTTGAACCATTCCAAGGCGACATTATAGGAGACGATGATCGATTCATTCCTGATGAATGATGGATGTCGGTCTATCGCGAGCGTTTCATCAAGCAAGTCGGAATCGGCTTCCTGCTCGACAAGCTGCGCAACACCAAGAACAACGGCGAGTTCTTCGACTCGATGAATACGTAACGCGGAGTCCGCTGGAAGCCGTCTAAAGACTGGTTTCTATGGGCGACGCGCTCGTCGCGG
>JBAUGC010000089.1:0-24274 GCA_049679485.1 Xanthobacteraceae bacterium | reverse complement strand
GCATTCGCTGGTCCGACCGGCCGCAGGATTTCCGCACCGAAATCCTCGGGCTCGTCAAAGCACAGAACGTCAAGAACGCGGTGATCGTGCCGGTCGGCGCCAAGGGCGGCTTTGTGCCGAAGCGGCTGCCGCGCGGCGGCGCGCGCGAAGCCATCCAGGCCGAAGGCACCGCGACCTACAAGCTCTTCATTTCGACGCTGCTCGACATCACCGACAATATCGGAACCGGAACGACTGGCGTCGTGCCGCCGCGCGACGTCGTGCGCTATGAAGGCGACGATCCATATCTCGTCGTCGCCGCCGACAAAGGCACGGCGACGTTCTCCGACATCGCCAACGACATCGCCATCGCGCACGACTTCTGGCTCGGTGACGCCTTCGCGTCCGGCGGTTCGGCCGGCTACGACCACAAGAAAATGGGCATTACGGCGCGCGGCGCCTGGGAGTCGGTCAAACGCCACTTCCGCGAGATGGACGTCGATATCGGCAAGACCGCTTTCACCACAGTCGGCGTCGGCGACATGTCGGGCGACGTGTTCGGCAACGGCATGCTGCGCGAGACGACTACCAAGCTCGTCGCCGCTTTCGATCACCGCGACATTTTCATCGATCCCGAACCCGATCCGGAACGGACTTTCGCCGAACGAAAGCGCCTGTTCGATCTGCCGCGTTCGAGCTGGCAGGACTTTGACAAGGCGCTGATCTCCAAAGGCGGCGGCATCTATGCGCGCTCCGCCAAGGAGATCACGCTCTCGGCGGAGGCGCGAAAGCTTCTCGGCGTCGGCGAGAAGCTCACGCCGCAGGAACTGATCAAGGCCATTCTGAAAGCGGAGGTCGATCTCCTGTTCTTCGGCGGTATCGGCACCTATATCCGCGCCGCCGATGAAAGCGACGAAGCCGCCGGCGACCGGACCAACGATCCGATCCGGATCGCCGGAGCGGACCTGCGCTGCAAGGTGATCGGCGAAGGCGCCAATCTCGGCATGACGCAACGAGGCCGCATCGAGGCGGCGCTGCGTGGGGTGCGGCTCAACACCGATGCCATCGATAATTCGGCCGGCGTGAACACCTCCGACATGGAGGTCAACATCAAGATCGCGTTGAGCATCCCGGTGCGCGATGGCCGCCTGCAGATGAGCGCCCGCAATGTGCTGCTGGCGCAGATGACCGACGAAATCGCCACGCTCGTACTCCGAAACAATTATCTGCAGACGCTTGCCATATCGCTCTCGCAGCGGCGCGGGATGGAAGATTTCGGCTTTCTGCAGCGGCTCATGCAGACGCTCGAGGCGCGTGGTCTGCTCGATCGCGCCGTCGAGTATCTGCCCGACGACATGGCGCTCGCCGAGCGCCGTCGCCGGTTGCAGCCGTTCACACGGCCGGAACTTTCAGTTTTGCTGGCCTATGCCAAGCTCACGCTCTACGACGACCTGCTCGAATCGGCGGTGCCGGACGATCCCTACCTCGCCCGCGAACTCAACCGCTATTTTCCGAAGGAGATCGCCGCGCAGTTTCCCGATGCGCTGCAACACCACCGGCTGCGCCGCGAAATCATCGCCACCCAGCTCGCCAACTCGATGATCAACCGCGGCGGGCCTTCGCTGATCGTGCGCATTGCCGATCAGACTGGCGCGGCGCCCGCCGCCGTCGCGTCCGCCTTTGCCGCAGTGCGCGACGGCTACAGCATGACTGCGCTCAACGCCGAGATCGACGCGCTCGACAACCGCATTGCCGGCAAAATGCAGCTCGATCTCTACGCGGCAGTGGAGGACCTTTTGCTCGACCGCGTCATCTGGTTTTTGCGCAATGTCGATCTGACCAAAGGACTGGCGGAAGTCGTGGCGCACTATCGTGACGGCATCGCCGCGGTTAAGGCCGCCCTCGACCACGCGCTGTCGGACCATGCATCGACCGCGCGCCTTGCACGCAAACAGGAATTGACCGAATGCGGGGTGCCTGACGGCCTTGCCGCCACCATCGCCAATCTCGCTCCGCTGGCCGCAGCGCCCGACATCGTCCTGGTCGCCGACCGCACCGGAAAGGCGATCGGCGAAGTTGCGGCTACCTACTTCGCTACCGGGGCGTTCTTTCAGCTTGACCGTATCACTACGGCCGCGCGCACCATTCCGATCGCGGATTATTTTGACCGGCTGGCGCTTGATCGGGCACGCGATTCCATCGGCGACGCCGAACGCCGGCTCACGGCCGCGATGGTTGCTAATGGCACCGCCGGCGGCGCCGCGGTCGAGGCCTGGGTGGCGCCGCGCAAAAGCGAAGTAGAACGGATCCGGGGAGCGATCCACGAAATTGCCGGCTCTGGGCTTACGCTGTCGAAGCTTTCCGTTGCTGCGAGCCTGCTCGGAGATCTGGTGAAGAATTAGCGGCGGCAGCCCACCATAAAAAGAGCCCCAAGCAGATAAACCGCCTGGGGCTCTCAGGTTGTTGCCTCAAACTTTAGGCTTATTGGGCCGGACGGCGGGGTGTCGGGGGATGGGGGAGCCGTCCGGTCGGCCTAATGCATGGGAAATATGTACCTGCCTCAGAGATGCAACGCGGATCACGCGTTAGTGTTAGCCAGTGCGGCAAAACGCGCGGCAGGGAGACCCGGCTGTGACGCCAGTCACGCTGAAACGGCGCACCGGCCGTAATGTTACGAAATTGCAACGAATTATTTCGAACCGCACAACTTTTGCGGTGCCATTTGCTTGGAATGTAAATCAACGTTTTCGCAATGCAGTAAACGCTTGCGCGGCGCCGATTTATTTCGCAATTGCAACACGATTGCACCAATCTCAGCGTTTGATATGGAAAAACCTTCCACCAAACTTCCCGCAGCGCAATGCAACAATTTTATTTCAATGCAGTTGCTGGTGCAGATCGTGCGCCGGACTTGGAAATGGTCTAGGCTCCCGGATGTCATTCATTTGGGCGCTTCAAGGTAGAACGACACAGTAACGGGATGGAAGCAATTCACTCGATTCAAATTCTCTACCCGGTCTCCGGGTTCGTCGTCGGACTCCTGGTCGGGTTGACCGGAGTTGGCGGCGGCTCGCTGATGACTCCCTTGCTGATTTTGTTGTTCGGCATCCATCCGGCAACCGCCGTCGGCACGGACCTTTTGTACGCGGCGGCGACCAAGTCAGCCGGAGGCGTCGTGCACGGCCTCAACCGTACGGTCGATTGGCGCGTGGTTCGGCGCCTCACTGCCGGCAGCGTGCCGATGACGATCATTACCATTGCTGCGCTGGGCTATTTCGACGTCAAAGGCGAAGGGGTACGGCAACTCATCGAAGCGGTGCTGTCTTTTGCTCTGCTGCTCACGGCCATCACTCTGTTGTTTCGCAATCGGATTGTCGCGCGATACGCCCCAACTCTCAGCGCGCTCACGCCAAACCGGATCGCGCTTCTGACCGTCGCCGTAGGCGCCGTTCTTGGCATCCTGGTTTCAATCTCTTCGGTTGGCGCCGGCGCGATCGGCGTCACGGCGCTGGTCCTGCTTTACCCCAAGCTGCCGACCGCACGAATCGTCGGCTCCGATATCGTCCACGCCGTTCCGCTGACCCTGGTTGGCGGAATTGGCCACTGGTTCCTGGGCTCGATTGACTGGATGGTATTCGCGGCGCTGATTTTTGGATCAGTGCCTGGAATTCTGCTCGGCAGCTACCTCGCGGCCCGCTTTAACGAAACTGCGCTACGCGTTGTACTTGCGGTAACGCTGCTCGCGGTGGCGACGAAGCTATCGTTTGGCCTGCTGCCGCCATCGTCGGACGTGGTGGCGGCTCAGACCTCTCAGCATCATTAGAACAGCAAAACAGCGCCAGCCTACCCAAGCATTTGCATCAAGGCGCGCGGCCGTGTTCCGGCAGGCCGTAGCGGTGCAAGTCGCTGCCGTGGACGTCGAGCCACAGTTTGGCCCGTTCGTGATCCGGGAACAGCCGCCGAACCAGACGCCAGAACCTGACCGAGTGATTCATCTCCACAAGGTGCGCGACTTCGTGCGCCGCGAGATAATTGAGCACGAAGCCCGGCGCGAGAATCAGCCGCCACGAATAGGACAGCACGCCGGCCGTCGAGCAGGAACCCCAACGGCTCGCCTGATCGCGCACCGAGACGCGCCTGATACCGACGCCGAGCTCGGACGCGTAGCGGAGGCTCGCGGCTTCGACCTCGCGCTTGGCTTCGCGCCGCAGGAAATCGCCAATGCGGCGATTAATGTGCGGGGCGTCGCCGGCAACGCAGAGAAGCCGCAGGCCGTCGCCGTCCGTCTCCGTCCAGACCGTGCCGTGCGCGCCGCGGCGATGGGTAATGCGATGCGGCACACCGCGCAGCGGCACCGTAATCCCATGAGCAAAACGCAACGCTTCGGGCAGGCGGCCCAAGCGTGCGGCGATCCAGCCGCCATGCTTCTGCGCGAACTCGCGGGCTTCCTTCACCGTGCCGCGCGGCGGCATGGTGAGAATGACTTCGCGCGTCGCCGCGGCAATGCGGAGCGTGTAACGGCGTGCCTGGCGGTGCCGTCGCATGCGGACGAGATAAATCGATCGATCGAAAATGACTTCGATGGCCTGCGGCTCGCTCGGCCGACGGTAA
Organism: Xanthobacteraceae bacterium; assembly: GCA_049679485.1. Classification (GTDB taxonomy): domain Bacteria; phylum Pseudomonadota; class Alphaproteobacteria; order Rhizobiales; family Xanthobacteraceae; genus BOG-931. Next base: position 19,684 of record JBAUGC010000089.1, on the reverse strand, counting down.
AGCAGCGCGCGGTGCGACATAATTTGGCAATCCCGAACCCAACCCAGCGCCCGATACTGCCATATCCAAAGCGCCGTACAGTGCCTTTGATGATGGTGCTGCGGGCATACAACATCTTGGGTCTAATAGGGCCGGTCAGTGCCAGCCAATGTAATTTAAGAAATGAATGCTGCTTCAGATTTTTGTCGGCCGACCGCCTCGAAATTTGACTGGCGATGATTCGAAATATTTATGTCTTTTCAATTGGTTAGCGCCGCACACGCGGGAAGACGGCCGGTTTTCCGCGATAATCCGGCAAATCAGTGCCGTTGGTGGTCGCTCTTGGCCGAGGCAAAGCCAGCGGTTGCAGTCGGCCGGTCGCCAGGGGGCGACGTCGTGCCATTCTGTGCCTTGCCGTTACCCGCTTTGTGAGCAGCGGCCCCACTATTCCTCCCGGCGCGGGCGCCATGACCCATCGACAGCACAAAGTCAGAGATGCGCGGGGCGATTTCGGAGCGAAAGCGCGATCCGTTGAACACGCCGTAATGTCCGACACCGGGCTGCAGCCAGTGCGCCTTCCGCTCGGCCGGAATGTTCACGCACAAGCGATGCGCGGCTTCGGTCTGACCGACGCCGGAAATGTCGTCGTGCTCACCTTCAATGGTCAGCAACGCGACGCGCTTGATACGGCTCGGATCGACCCGCCGGTCGCGATGCATCATCTCGCCTTTCGGCAGCGCATGGCGCACGAACACGGTGTCGACTGTTTGCAGATAATACTCGGCCGCAAGATCCATGACCGCGAGATATTCGTCATAGAATTCTTTGTGCTTCTGCGCCGAGTCGCCATCGCCTTTGACCAGATGTTGAAAAAGCTGCTGGTGCGCCTCGATGTGCCGCTCGAGGTTCATACTCATAAAGCCGTGGAGCTGCAGAAAGCCCGGGTAGACATCGCGCATGAACCCGGGATTCGGAAACGGCACCTTGGAGATCACGTTCCGCCGAAACCAATCGATGCCGCGGCGTTCAGCGAGCTTGTTCACGGCCGTAGGATTGACCCTGGTATCAATCGGACCGCCCATCAACGTCATTGAAACCGGCACGTAGGGATCGTTATCGGCGTCCATGAGGGCTGCGGCCGCCATCACCGGTACTGCCGGCTGGCACACCGCTACGACGTGCGCGTCGCCGCCCAGCACGTGCAATATCGAGATCAAATAGTCGATATAATCGTCGAGATCGAAGCGTCCTTCCGACACCGGTATCGTGCGGCTATCGCACCACTCGGTGATGTAGACGTCGTGATTAGGCAGGAACGCCTCGACCGTACCGCGCAGCAACGTCGCGTAATGGCCTGAGAGCGGCGCAACGATGAGCAGCCGCGGCTGCGGACGACGCGGAGGATGCTCGAAGGCCCGTTCGAAGCGCAGTAGACGGCAGAACGGGCGCTCCCACACGCAAGTGATATGCACCGGCACCCGCTCGGCACCGACCAACGTCGAAGAGATCCGCCATTCCGGACGGCCGTAACGGCGCGTCGAGCGCTCGAACAACTCGGCCGCGGCGGCAATCGATTTGCCGAAGGTGGTGTGATAGAGTGGATTGATCGGATTTTTGAGAGATAGACGCACCGCGTCCGCCCACGCCCGCGCCGGATTGAGCGCCGCATGGGTCATTTCATAAAGCCAATAGATCGGCGTGGACGCCAAAGCGCCACCGGCCGGCACGGCAGGCGCGCCGCCGAACTCTCCGATTGCCATGGCTGATCCTTGCCCGGTCTGCTGCACTGCAGCAATATCAGAATGGTCTGTCATATCGCGATCATAAAGGCAATTTTTTCCTTATTCGTTACGTGAGGCTAAACCTCCTGTTATGTATGCTCTTAAACGCGCCATAGGCAGTTACGGCCCGGCGTTGCGGCTATTCGCCCGTCTGCATCAATGAGCCGTGGCGGCGGGCCGCCTGTAAAAGCTTGAGAAATCCAAATACGCCGACGGCGAAAAACACCACGTTGAGCGCCAGCGCTTCCAGCATGAGGTCGGCGCGGAACACGTGATCGATCAGGAGCGTGCGCATCCCCTCGAACACGTAAGTCGGCGGCAGTATCCACGCTGCAGGCTGCAGCCAGACCGGCAGGGTGGTGACCGGGTAGTACACGCACGCAAGCGGCATAAACACGAACATGATCGACCAGGCGAAGTTTTCCGCGCCGAGCCCGTTGCGCAGTACCAGCCCGGAAACAAAAATTCCCACCGCCCAGCTGGTCAGCATCAAGTTGAAGAAGAACGCCACCAAAGCGAAGCCGAGTCCGTAAAGGTTGAAGCCAAAGAACACAATCGCGAGCAGCGTCACCGGCACCGCACCGATCGCCAGCCGCACCAGGCTCATGACCATGAGCGCGGCGATGAACTCGAACGGCCGCAACGGGCTCATCATCAGATTGCCGATGTTGCGCGCCCACATTTCCTCCAGGAACGCGATCGAGAAACCGAGCTGGCCGCGAAACAGAATATCCCAGAGCAACAAAGCGCCGATCAGCGTGCCGCCGGCGCGAGCAAAGAAACCGGCATTCTCCATGACGTAATACTGGATGAAGCCCCAGGTGATCATCTGCACCAAAGGCCAGTACACGAGATCGAGCAGGCGTGGCCACGACGATCGCAACAGGTACCAGTAGCGCAAGATCATCGCCGCGACGCGGCGCGGTGAGAACGCAAGCGCGCTCTCGGTTCGCGCGCTCATTGTGCTCATTGCGCGGCCTCTTGCTGTTCGTCGCGGCCGCGGGCGACGTCGAGGAAGACTTCTTCCAGCGTCCGGCGGCCGTAGCGGGACAACAGCCGAGCCGGCGTGTCGTCGTCTTCGATGCGTCCCTGCTTCATGATGATGACGCGCTCGCACAGCCGTTCGACCTCCGCCATGTTGTGCGAGGCAAGGAGCACGGTGGCGCGGCGGTCGCGGCAGTAACGTTCGAGGTGGGTCCGCACCCAGTCGGCCGTGTCGGGATCTAACGAGGCCGTCGGCTCGTCGAGCAGCAGCAGTTCCGGCTCGTTGATCAGCGACTTGGCGAGCGAAACCCGGGTCTTTTGCCCGGCCGAAAGTTTCCCGGTCGGCCGATCGAGCAGTTCGGTCAGATCAAGCGCTTCGGCGAGTTGTTTGATCCGATCGGCGATATCGGGCACGCCATAAAGCATGCCGAACACCTTCAGATTCTGCCGGATCGTAAGCCGCATCGGCATTTCGACGTAGGGACTCTCGAAATTCATCCGGTGCAGGACGCGGTAGCGCTGTTGCGGCATCTGTGCCCCAAGCACCGTCACGCGCCCGGACGTCGGCATGATTAATCCCATGATCATGGCGATGGTCGTGGTCTTGCCGGCACCGTTGCCGCCAAGCAGCCCGGTAATCGAGCCGGGCGCGATAGCAAACGAGATGCCGTTAACAGCAGGCAGCTGTTTATAGATTTTGACGAGGCGCTCGACTTTTATGGCGGGAGAGACCGGCATGACCCGCGCAGATGTGGCGTCTGCGGCCGACGGAGGCAAGGGGACAGCGCGCCGACAGCCTCTCATTCGGCATGAATGGCTGATCTCCGGGTGCCTAGCCACCGTCGCCGACGCATGCGATCGCGCCGCAGATCAGGCCGATTTGAACCTTTGCCGCGACACCGCAACTAACGGATAACGCTGGCCGCGATCCAGTTGAGGAACCGCGAGGCGCGGAAATTCGACCGTCATGAGAAGCGAGAAATGCAAGCATGAAATTTCTCAAGCTCGTTTTCATCGATCATGATCCGCTCGCATTGGGGCTGATCGCGTGGGCGCTTACGGTAGCTCTCTACGTCGTCCTGCAAACCTGGTTCGGCTATGCCTGGGCGGGGCGGTGGCGCATAGCGGCGCTCGTTCCGCTGATCGGCCTCGTACTGAGCATGATATTCGTTGTCGTGGTGCACTCAAAAATTCCCGATGCACCTCCGCTCGAGAGCGTGTCGGATTTCCTGGTATTCCCGGTGCTGGGCTTGATCTGGTTTTCGCCCCTCGGGTTCATCTACTTGGCAATTGCCGGCATCGTACGCCTTCTGCGCAGGCCGACCGCGAGCTGAAGCGAAGCACCGGCTATGGACGGTTATGGCCGAGATCTTCGGCGTCAAACGTCGGAGCGGAGAGGCAGCGTCAGCGCACAACGATTTCTTGGCCCGTCACAAAGGCCTGTTACCGCGCGGCAGCGTCAATCATTTGCGCGAGCGCGAGACCGACGCATCTGTAGCCTTCGGCGGAATTGTGGAGGCCGTCCCACGAGACCAGGCCTTTGATCCCGGCCTCGCTCGCCCGTTTCATCAGAAGAAATCGGGGAAAATGGCCGACGTTCTGTTCGCCGGCGACTTCCGCGATGATTTTTTCCATCCGGATATAACGCGACGTGGCGAGAACGAGCGGCGCATACTGCAGATCAAGCAGCACGACGTCCATTTTTTCGGCCTTGAGCCGCTTGACGGAATTGCTGAGCATTTCTTTCGCGTCGTCGGCGATGCCGCGCCATACCGCGTCGTTGGTTCCGATCTGCCATACCAGCAAATCGGGCTTGTAGCGCAGCACGTCGTTGTCGATGCGGGCGATGTTATCCCCCAGATTCTCCATGATGCGGCCGCTGTTGATCAGCTCAATCGTGGCGAGGGGGTGCAACCGCAACAACTCCGCTTTCATCACGTCCGGGAATGCGGCGCCAACACCAAAAGTTCCGAAACCGGTCGTGGAAGAGGAGCCGAGCGCGACGATAGTAAGGGGTTTGTGAGCTTGGAGTTTCGCCGCGGTGTACGCCATCGGGGCGCCGAGTGACAAACCGCTTTTGAATGCGAGACAGGCGACCGAAGGGCCGCCAAGGTCGCTATCGTTTTGCGCGTAGCTCGCGGTGCTGCAGAGAAGCAGAAGCGGCGCCAACAAGCGCAAACCGGGAAACCGTAAAAGCCTAGCCATCGGTTGGCAGATATTTTCTTTGCGGCACCGGATGTCAACGCCTGGATCGGCCCGGCCGCTTAATGGCGGCAGTTACTTTGATACCCGGTCCTGTTACCGCACTCTCAATGGGTGCGCGATGGGTGCGCGCGGTATCTCGCGTTTTTCGAGGCATCATACCGAGCATCCCTGCCGTCCCAATCCGAAAACGGATCAGCTGCGGGACGAACAAACTATTGTGTCGGTCTTTGCGATCAGTTAGCGCGAGGAAGCTTAGCTGGCTTAGATCTCTGGCGATGTCAGCCAAAACCCAGCTAACAGTGGCACCCCGAGCCTGACGAATTGATCAAAGAAACCAGGCCAGCTGCCCGACCTTGCGTCAGCAATTTGCGGTCAGTGGATTGTGTCAGACCCCGTCTCTTCATGCGAGAGACCGGCGACCGGCCTCAGGTCTGGCCGCGCATGTGACGTCTTCATTGCCGCGGGCTTGGCGTTGACCGCCGGCTGCATCTTGGTTTTCCGCGGCCGTGCCGGCGTGATCGAGGCCGAGTCACTCGGCGCCGCCAGCGAACCGGCTGCGTCCTTTAGGGCGGGTTGCTCGTTCGCTACGCCGTTTGCTTCACGAAGATCGTCAACGAAATCCTTCGGGTAAATCATAACGCTCGGTGCGATCGCGAGCAGCAATGGAAGTTTCAGGTCTAAGTATACCGCGACGTCACGTCCGAAGGTCACACAATTTTTCCACAGCGCATTCCAAAGCGGCTTATTAGCTTTCTTTTCTTCGATGTAGGCGACAAGCTTGTTGTACTGAGCCGGAGACAACCAGACGCGAAAGCGGGCAGTCACGTATTTTTCTTCAAGATCGCCGTCGCTGACGCCAATTTCGGACGGGACAAATATCACGTGCCCGATGGTCCAGTTGAAAACACTGCAATTCTCGCAATCCCTAGCGTCGCCAGCCGGAAAGAACCCGGCAATGTGGCTCTTTACGATCTCCTGGCGCGCATTCACTTCGCCGTACATCACGTAGAAATGACCGTAGCTCGCGGCGTTGCGGGCGCGAAACTCCACGAAGTATTTCCTGGCCGGCGCGTTTGCATCGGCGTTGCCTGTCTTAGCCGACAACGAGGCGAGCTTAGAATGCGCTACGCGCGCGGAGGATGCCGAAGATGTCGTAGCGCGCGTCACAGCCTGGGCGTCCTGCGCCCAAGCTGAAGGGGGGCAATATAGCCCCATCATTGCAGCCAAACCTATGCCGGACAGGAAACCAGCGGCGGTACCTAAACGGCATCTCATGACTTGGCCCCCTACACTTGGCTCCCTAACCCAAACCGAGTTAGTTCACTCATCTCATCCATCGCGAACAGGGGCATCGGATTCCCCGGATGCCCCACGAGAACTGCCTGTTCTCGCCGTTCGCGCGGACATGAAAATCGCTAAAGCCGGAGCTTTACTTAGCCCTTAGTCACGACCGGAGGCGGAACGGGCGCTTTGCCCTTACCGATCGGTGCCTTGCCGACGCAGCCAGCGACGCTGATCGCCAACAGCAATGAACAGACGATAACGAGGAACCTATTCATCAGGACCCCCCCCCTTTCGATGGCTAACCGCCAGTGGCCAGCTTCCTCACCATAATAGTCGGCTTCGAAGGTTGGCTAGTGCAGAAAAGTCACACTCACAACCTTTCTGCTACATCTCAGATCAGGCACCGTTATTGGCCTTTCAGAGCCTGCGCGTTGGGCGGAAGACGCCGCTCGACTCTTGCCACCTGCTAGCTTGGCGGCCAACGCCTTCCTAACGTCCTACACCTGTCGCAACGCCCGCAAGGGACTGTTATCGTTATGTTATCACGACGCTGCTGGTAATAGTCGGTCCCGAACCGAGTCCACTGCCGAATCGAATCGGTTGGTTCGATATTCTAATAGCAAAAACGCCACGCGACCGTGCGCAATGTGTGGAAATCTTCTGCAAGGAAACGGCATGGGCTCGCGACGGCAGCTATCAAAAATTGCGGCCTCACGGACGGCCTCAACGATACTCCTCACAGCTCCCGACCAGCGGAAAGCGCTCAGGATCCGGATATTTTTTCTCGAGTCGGGCCTCAGTGGCTTTGAGGGCGGCGATGCATTCCTTTTCGGTTTTAAATCGGGCGGAGACCTGCCGCTCACCGTCGGGGCCGAGCGCAACGAATTGCCACCAGGCTAGAGCAGGCGATACCGACGCAACAAGAGTCGCGCCGACAAACAGTAGGAACGGAATTGTTCGCAGCTTCATTGCGATTCCCTGATTACGTGCACGGGGAGGATGGAGTCAGCGCAATACGACGACTGTCGTGCCCAAACTGACGCGGTCATACAGGTCCAGGATGTCGCTCTTGTACATGCGAATGCATCCATGAGAGACGAACCCGCCAATCGAGCCTGGATTGTTGGTGCCGTGGATGGCGTATTGACCGCCGCCGCTCAGAGTCATCGCCGCCGCACCCATCGGATTTGACGCGCTACCGCTCGGGATGACGTTCGGTACCCTGGGATTTTCGCGTCTTATCATGTCGGGCGGCGACCAAGCCGGCTTGATAAATTTGCCGTCGATCGAAGCCGTTCCTGACCAGGCCATGCCGGCCCTGCCGACGCCCACCGGATAGCGGATCGCCTTGCCGTCGCCGATAACGTAATAGAGGCGCCGCTCGTTCGTTTTCACGACGATCGTGCCCGCCGAGAAGCCACCGAAGTTCACAATCTCGCGGGCGCCGCAGGACGTCGGCGCCAGCATAGCGACACCCAAGAACGCAAATGTGCCGAGCCAAAGAATACGCAAATTAAACGATCGCATGTCTGTGCCCTACGATCATCTCCACGGCAGCACAGCGTCCGGTCAAGAGCTGCTGCGCGTGCTGAAATATAGACGCGCGTAGAATGAAAAGGTAATGAAAAAAGCCAATTTCCAAACCGTTAAGATGATCTCATGTGACGCACACAATCGCTTCACTTGTCTGGTTCGCGGGCGTGGTCGGGTGGTACATCATCCGCTATCCCTTTGAACGAAAGGCGAACAAGGTCGGAGTGAGAAAGTCGCTGTTCGATCGGCGCGAGTCGAGCGTTCTTGCAGTTGCGTTGCTCGGGTTGTTCGTGATCCCGGGCGTCTACGCAGTTACTGGATTTCCGGCAGTACTCGAACGCCCGTTTGTCCCGGCGATCGCCTGGCTCGGCCTAGTGCCACTGGTCGCCGCATTGTGGCTGTTCCGCCGCAGCCATGTGGACCTCGGACGAAATTGGTCGATCTCACTTGAACTCCGCGATCAGCATACGCTGGTAAAAACCGGCGTCTACCGGCTTATCCGGCATCCGATGTATTCTTCGTTTTTCCTCCTGGGTGTCGCGCAAATGTTGCTATTGTCGAATTGGCTTCCGGACGCGTCCGGACTGTTGGGAGCGGGGGCCTTCTACGCTTTTCGCATCCGACGCGAGGAAGCGATGATGCTTGAATGCTTCGGCGACGACTATCGCGCCTATCTGGCCGAAACGAAACAGCTCATTCCATGGCTCATCTAGTCGCCCCCAAGCCAGCACGAAGATAGCAACATGCGCGGGCGAGCGATCCGGTTATCGGCTTCGCGACGCATGGTCATCGATTTTTTGTATTTCGCGACCGGCATTCCGACCGTGCCGGTGCAGCGGCGTGTGTCGCTCGGCCCATTGGTTGCGGTACGGGCCGCGTGCCGCGAACGGCCGCGGTGGACCGCCATATTCACCAAGGCCTATGCGTTGGTGGCCCAGGAGTTTCCGGAGCTTCGACAGGCTTATGTCAAAATTCCGTGGCCGCATTTGTACGAATATCCCGTCAGCAAAGCCCTCATCATCATCGAGCGCGACTACCGCGGCGAAGTCGTAGTGTGTCCAGTCTCGATCAAGGACCCCGCGCGCCAGTCGTTGCAGGACATAGGGCATGAGCTGCAGCACGCTACGATCGCGCCGGTCGAAGACATCAAAGGCTTCCGCCTAGCCATGCAGCTCGCGCGGCTGCCACGCCCGCTGCGCCGAGTGCTGTGGTGGTTAGGCCTAAATATTGGCCGGCAGCGCGGGAATTTCTTCGGTACATTCGCGGTGTCAGTATATTCCGCGCTCGGCGCCGAATCGCTGCATCCTCTGGCGCCGCTGACGACGCTGCTCAATTACGGCGTGATGAGCAGCGACGGCGTTCTCGACGTTCGGATTATCTACGATCACCGCGTGATGAACGGGGTGACCGTCGCCCGTGCGCTGCTGCGCCTCGAAGAAATCCTCAACTCCGTCATCCTTGAAGAAGTACGGTCGCTATCTCCCCGAGCCCTTTCGACAGCTTGAAGCCGCGAGTTTCCGCCGCCGCACCTAGACCGCGTTCAGCGGACGCGGCGATCGTGCCGGCGATTGTCTCCCCTCGGGAAAAACAACGGCAGCTCCCGCGACGAGCCCGAAATGAGAAGTTCGTCAGTTAATCGCCGACCCGCTTGCGATCAGCTTCAAGCGCTTCCGGATGCGGCATGGCGATGATGTTATAGCCGGAATCGACGAAATGGATTTCGCCGGTAACTCCGGTGGAGAGGTCTGACAAGAGATAAAGCCCGGCGCCGCCGAGTTCGTCGAGCGTCACGCCGCGATGCAGCGCCGAGTGGCGCTGTTGGAAAGCGAACATCGCGCGCGCGTCGCCGATCCCAGCGCCCGCGAGCGTGCGGATCGGGCCGGACGAGATGGCGTTGACCCGGATCGCCTGCGGCCCGAGATCGACCGCGAGATAGCGCACAGAAGATTCGAGCGCCGCCTTGGCCGGTCCCATAACGTTATAATTCGGCATGGCGCGGTCGCCGCCATTATAGGTGAGAGTCAGCATGGCGCCGCCGTTCGGCATCAGCGCGGCTGCACGCTTCGCCGCTTCGGTGAAAGCGAAGCACGAGATCAGCATAGTGTTCAGAAAATTCTCGCGCGTGGTGTCGGCGTAACGGCCGCCGAGCTGGGTACGGTCGGAGAAGGCGATGGCGTGAACCAGAAAATCGAGCTTGCCCCACTGCCGCTCGACTTCGGCAAACACCGCATCGACCGAGGCGATGTCGGCGACGTCACAGGGCAACACGAACTCCGAACCGACCGATGCAGCAAGCGGTTTGACCCGCCGGCCGAGCGCCTCGACCTGATAGGTGAACGCGAGCTGCGCCCCGTGCGCGGCCACGGTTTTGGCGATGCCCCAAGCAATCGAGTGATCGTTGGCGACCCCCATGATCAGGCCGCGTTTTCCATCCATCAGGCCCGGCATGGCGCCACTCACGTTCGAGGAAACATCTTCTGCATTTCTTCCGACGTCGCGACTGGCACAACTTCGAAATCCGCGAGGTCATTCCAGTTTGCTATCCACTCGGCGAACAGGCTCTCGTCGTCACATTCCATGAGCTGAAAACAGCGATCGAAATTGGTTTCGATCCAGCTACCCCGATAGCGCAGCCCTTGCGGCATCATGCGCCCGCGCTCGCGAAACCGCCGGTACACCGGCACAGGATCGCGATTACGAAATCGCTCAATGACCATGAAGAGCATGCGGCTTATACGTCCAGCCGCTTGAATACAATAGAAGCGTTGGTGCCGCCGAAGCCGAAAGAATTTGACAGCACGCAGTTGAGTGTCACGTCGTCGCGGCGTTCGCGCACGATCGGCATGTCGGCGAAAGCGGGATCCAGAGTTTCGATGTTGGCGCTTTCGCAGATAAAGCCGTTATTCATCATCAAGAGCGAATAGATCGCTTCGTGCACGCCGGTCGCGCCCTGGGAGTGCCCGGTGAGCGACTTGGTGGCGGCAATCGGCGGGCATTTCTCGCCGGCGCCAAAGACCTCGCGGATCGCTTCGATTTCCTTGAGATCGCCGATCGGCGTCGAGGTGGCGTGCGGATTGATGTAGTCCACCGGCAGCTTTACGTCCTTCAGCGCCATGCGCATGCAGCGCGCCGCGCCCTCACCCGAAGGCGCCACCATATCGGCGCCGTCGGAGGTCGCGCCGTAGCCTGCGATCTCACCGTATATTCTGGCGCCCCGCGCCTTGGCGTGCTCAAGCTCCTCGAGCACGAGAACGCCGGCGCCGGCGCTGATGACGAAGCCGTCGCGATCGGCGTCATAGGCCCGCGAGGCTTTGGCCGGTTTGTCGTTGAACTTCGACGACAGCGCACCCATGGCGTCGAACAAGACCGTCAGCGTCCAGTCAAGCTCCTCGCAGCCGCCGGCAAAGACCCTGTCCTGCTTGTTGTTCTGAATGAGCTCGTAGGCATTGCCGATGCAATGATTTGAAGTCGCGCATGCCGACGAGATCGAATAGCTGACGCCCTTGATCTTGAACCAGGTCCCAAGCGTTGCCGACGCCGTCGACGACATCGACTTCGGCACCGCGAACGGGCCGACGCGCTTCGGTCCTTTGGTGCGGGCGATATCGGCGCTTTCGACGATGGTGCGCGTCGATGGCCCGCCCGAGCCCATCACGATGCCGGTACGCTCGTGCGAGATTTCGTTTGGTTGGAGGCCGGCATCGCGGATCGCCTGCTCCATGGCGACATGGTTCCACGCAGCGCCACCGCCGAGAAAACGCATGGCGCGGCGGTCGACCGCCTCGCTCGCATCGAGTGTCGGCGCGCCGTGCACCTGAGAACGAAAGCCGAGCTCGGCGTATTTGTCGGCGCGCACGACGCCGGATTTTGCTTCACGCAGCGAAGCGAGCACCTCTTGGGTGCTATTGCCGATGGACGAGACGATGCCCATTCCGGTGACGACGACCCGTCTCATATTCCGCCTCGTCAACCTCCTACCGCCGCGCGCCGCGGTCGATCAGGCGCCGCTAGCCTGCGGCTCCGCATTGTTGAACAGCCCAACTTTGAGATCGAGCGCGCGATAGATGACGGAGCCATCGGCGGAGAGCCAGCCGTCGGCGATGCCGAGCACGAGCTTCGAGCGCATCACGCGCTTGATGTCGATGCCGTACACTACGTTCTTCATGGTCGGCAGTACCTGACCGGAGAACTTGATCTCGCCCATGCCGAGTGCCCGGCCCTTGCCCGGCGAGCCTAGCCAGCCGAGGAAGAAGCCAAGCAATTGCCACAGCGCATCGAGGCCGAGGCAGCCGGGCATCACCGGGTCGCCTTTGAAGTGGCATGGGAAGAACCAGAGATCAGGTTTCAGATCGAGCACCGCGCGCACCAGCCCTTTGCCGTATTCGCCGCCGACTTCCGCAATTTCGGAAATGCGGTCAAACATCAGCATCGGCGGCAGCGGCAATTGCGGACCGTGGTCGAAAAGCTCGCCGCGCCCGCAGGCCAGCAGGTCCTCATATTCGAAGTTGGAACGTCGTTCCTGCATTCCTCCGTCTCCGCCCCCGCCTGCTGCGCCCGAATTCCCTAACATATGGGACTTTGGCGGCAAAGCCGCACCCCCGCCGGCGCCCGATGCCGCGCTGCAAAAATGCGGCGCAACGGCGGCTTAAGGAGTTGCAGCATACGTAGGGGTGCGTATAATGATTTCAATTGTAACCGTCGTGCTCGGCCCGGTAACGAGGCCGTTAGGTGTGCAGCGATGACCCAGCCGCGTCCTCCCGCTTCCGCCGCCTTCGTCGGGGCCGCCAGTCAGCCACGCCCAACCGGTGATCTGACCGGCTGCCCGTGGCATGACGTCAAGGCTAAGCTGCGCGAGGTGGGCTTGCGTCCGACGCGGCAGCGGATGGCGCTCGGCTGGATTCTGTTCGCCAAGGGCGACCGGCATGTCACCGCCGAGATGCTGTACGAGGAAGCAAACCACGCCAAGGTGCCGGTGTCGCTCGCTACGGTCTACAACACGCTGCACCAGTTCACCGAAGTAGGGCTCCTGCGCCAGGTCGCCGTTGACGGTTCGAAAGCTTATTTCGACACCAACAATTCAGAGCACCATCACTTCTTCATCGAAGACCAAAACAATCTCATGGACATTCCCGCGTCCGACGTTGTTGTCGGCAAGGCGCCGATCCCGCCCGAGGGTTATGAGATAGCGCGCATCGACGTCGTGGTGCGTTTGCGGCGCAAGGAGCGCTGAAACTCCTTCTCGTTCTCTCAGTCGTGCCCCGCCGGTTCGCCGGCGGGCGCTGTTAGTCTTGCTGCGGTCGGCAGTGGTCTGCGTCTGCCAGTCAGGACTGCGCCGATTCGTCGGTGTTGGATGCCCGGCTTCGGCAATCCACGGTAGTAGAATTAACATCATAATAGAGTTGATTTGTACGAAAACAGATGTATGAAACATCACTTCTAATGCAATTTCTGATTCAATTGCATGATAACAGCGGGCCAGCTGCGGGCGTCGCGCGCCCTTCTCGGCATCGATCAGCGCACGCTTGCTGAATCGGCCGGATTGTCGTTGCCGACCATCCAACGGATGGAAGCCAGCGACGGCGTCATTCGCGGCAACGTCGATTCGCTGATGAAGCTTGTTGGGGCGCTCGACGCGCTTGGCATTGAGCTCATCGCCGACAATGCGGCGAGCCAAAACGGCGGCCGTGGCGTACGGCTCAAGAGGGCATCGCCGTGATGCTGACGATCGTCCTTGTCTGCGCCGCGGTCTTGCTGGCGCTTGCCCCGCTCGCCGTCGCGCTCGCGCGTAACACTGCAGCCACGCAATTCGTCTACGGCATCAGCATCGTCGCGTCGGCGGTTTCGCTGGTCGCCGCGTTGCTGCACCTTCTCGGCGCCGCCGCACCTGAAAGCATCGTGCTGCCGGTCGGCGTGCCCTGGCTCGGCGCGCATTTGCGCCTCGACGCGCTCTCCGCCTTCTTTCTCGTCGTCATCGATCTCGGCGCGATGAGCACGAGTTTGTTTGCGCTGGGCTACGGGCGGCACGAGACGGCGCCGGGCCGCGTATTGCCGTTCTACCCTGCCTTTCTCGCCGCCATGACGCTCGTTCTGGTCGCCGACGACGCGTACACGTTTCTATTGTCCTGGGAGTTCATGTCGCTCACCTCGTGGGCGCTGGTGATGGCGCATCATCGCGTGCCCGAAAACGTGCGTGCTGGATACATCTATCTGGTTATGGCGAGTTTCGGGACGATGGCTTTGCTGCTGGCGTTCGGCCTGCTCGCCGGGCCTGAAGGCCTCTATGCGTTTGCACAGATGCGTTCGGCGCATCCCTCTGCGGTGCTCGCCGCGCTGACGCTCGTCCTCGCGCTGATCGGAGCAGGTTCGAAAGCGGGCCTCGTGCCGCTCCACGTCTGGTTGCCGCTCGCTCACCCCGCTGCTCCGAGCCACGTCTCCGCACTGATGAGCGGCGTGATGACGAAAGTCGCCGTCTACGGCTTCGTGCGCATCGTGTTCGATCTTGCCGGCGGACCGGCCTGGTGGTGGAGCATCGTCGTCCTTGCACTCGCCGGAGCAACCACGGTGATGGGCGTGCTTTACGCGCTCATGCAGCACGATCTCAAACGGCTGCTGGCCTATCATACGGTCGAGAACATCGGCATCATCTTCATCGGTCTCGGACTCGCACTCGCCTTCAAAGCACACGGCATGTTGCTCGCCGCAGCGCTGGCGCTGACCGCCGCACTGCTGCATGTGCTCAACCACTCCCTGTTCAAGAGCTTGTTGTTCTTCGGCGCCGGCGCGGTGCTGACCGCGACCGGCGAACGCGACATGGAGCATCTCGGCGGACTCATTCATCGCATGCCGAAGACCGCGTTCCTGGTTCTGATCGGTTGCGCGGCAATCTCGGCACTACCGCCGCTCAACGGTTTTGTTTCCGAGTGGCTCACCTTTCAGGCCATTCTGCTCAGCCCGCAGCTGCCCTCCTGGGGGCTGAAGCTCCTGGTGCCGGCGGTCGGCGCGCTGCTGGCGCTTGCGGCCGCGCTGGCGGCTGCCTGTTTCGTCAAAGCCTACGGCGTGACGTTTCTTGGCCGCCCGCGCACGCCCGCAGCGGAAAACGCGACCGAAACCGATTCCTATTCGCTGGCAGCGATGTTGATTCTGGCGGCGTTGTGCCTGCTGGTCGGCATTCTGCCGGGCGCATTCATTGATGCGCTGGCGCCGGTCAGTTCCGCCCTGATCGGTGAACACATGCCAACGCAGATTGGCGCGCAATGGCTTTCGATCGTACCGATTGCCGCCAGCCGCAGCTCCTACGACGGACTGCTGGTCTTTGTGTTCATGGCGACATCGGGCATGCTCGCGGCATTCGCCATTCATCGCCTGGCCTCGGACCGGCTGCGCCGCGCGCCCGCCTGGGACTGCGGCTATCCCGATGCCAGCCCCGCAACGCAATACTCGGCGACGAGCTTTGCGCAACCAATCCGGCGCGTCTTTGGCACCGTGGCGTTTCGCGCGCGCGAGCAGGTCGAGATGTCGCCGCCCGGTGACACCAGGCCGGCGCGGCTAAAAGTCGAGATGCACGATCTCATTTGGGAAGCGATCTACGCGCCGCTTGCCGCCGCTATCAACTTCGCCGCGGACCGCCTCAACCGCTTTCAGTTCCTGACCATCCGCCAATTTCTCGCGCTGGTGTTCTGCACGCTCATCGTTCTGCTGCTGGTGTTGGCGATATGGAACTGATCAACAATTTGGCCATTCAGGGCGGCCAGATGGTGCTGGTGCTGTTGTTGGCGCCGCTGTTCACCGGATATTTGCGCAAGGTTAAGGCGCGGCTGTTGCGCCGGCAGGGACCGCCACTGATCCAGCCTTACCGCGATCTTGTCCGCCTGGTGCGCAAGGAGGTGGTGCTGGCGGAAAGCGCGTCGTGGCTGTTTCGAACCATTCCCTACCTCGTGTTCGCCGCGATTTGGGTGGCGGCGTCGCTGGTGCCGACATTCCGCACTGGCCTGATGTTCTCCTGGTCAGCCGATCTCATCGCCATTATCGCGCTTCTGGGCAGCGCACGTTTTCTGCTGGCGCTCGCCGGAATGGACGTCGGCACGAGCTTCGGCGGCATCGGTTCGAGCCGCGAGGTCATGATCGCTTCGCTGGCCGAGCCGGCGATGATCATGATCGTGTTCACGCTGGCGCTGATCGCCGGTTCGACGCAGCTTTCCACCATGGCCGCGTTCATGGCGTCGTCCGCCGTGGGCTTGCGAGTATCGCTCGGCCTCGGACTGATCGCGCTCACCATGGTGGCCATCGCCGAGAACGGCCGCATCCCGATCGACAATCCGGCAACCAATCTCGAACTGACCATGGTGCATGAGGCCATGGTGCTCGAATATTCGGGCCGGCATCTGGCGCTGATCGAGCTTTCGAGTTCGCTCAAACTTCTTTTGTACGTTTCGGTAATTGCCTGCCTGTTCGCGCCGTGGGGTATCGAATCTGCCGGCGCCGCGGTGCCGACGCTTGCCGTCGGGGTTGCCGCCTATATCGCCAAGCTCGCCGTCGGCGGCTTTCTGCTCGCGCTGTTCGAGACCTCAATCGCCAAGATGCGGGTGTTCCGTGTTCCGGAATTCCTCGGCGCGGCGCTCATGCTCGGGTTGCTGGCGACGCTACTGCGCTTTGTATCGGGGAGCTTCTGATGAGCGGCATCAATTTCGACATCGCGCATCTGCTCGCCGGCTCCCTGGTGCTGATCAGCTTCCTTGAGCTCTATCAGGACCGGCTCTATTCGCTGCTCAACGTTTATGCCGCCCATGCTCTGGTGCTCGCGGCTTCAGTGGCGTGGCAAGCCTTCATCCAGGATGCTCCGCACCTGTACGTGACCGCAATCATCGCGCTGGTGTTCAAAGCCATTGTCATTCCGGTGACGCTGCACCGTTTGATCGTGCGGCTCGGCATCCATCGCGAGATCGAGAAGGTGGTGGGCGTCGGTGCCGCCATGCTCGCAGGTATAGGTCTGGTCGCGCTGTCCATGGTGGTAATGCTGCGGGTGACGCAAACCGCCGATCCGCTGGCGCGCGAGGATCTCGCGTTCGCCCTCGCGGTGGTGCTGCTCGGCCTCTTGATGATGGTGACCCGGCGTAATGCGGTCAGCCAGGTAGTCGGCTTCATGTCGCTGGAGAACGGCCTAGTGCTGGCGGCGACCGGCGCCAAGGGCATGCCGCTGGTGGTCGAGATCAGCGTCGCGTTCTCCATTCTTATCGCTTTTATCGTCATCGGAATCTTCCTGTTCCGCATCCGCGAGCGCTTCGACACCATCGACGTGCAAGCGCTCGACCGCTTCCGCGGAGAGCGCCGATGACGCCCGACCATGCGACGTTCAATGCCCTCATGGGAGTGCTGGTAATCCCCGGCGTCGCCGCGGTCCTGCTCGCCGCGCTTCCCAATTATCGGGCAACAGCGCGGCTCAACGTGTTGGCGACGACACTGACCTTGCTCTGTGCGCTGTCACTGTTCTTCGCCAAGCCGACGCCCGGCGCTTATTTTTTGGTCGACGATCTGAACAACACTTTCATCGTGCTGACGACGTTCGTTGGCTGGACCACGAGCATTTTCAGCGCCAGCTATATCGGCCACGAGATCGATATCGGCCGACTGACGCCGCGCTCGGTGCGCTTCTACCACGCCATGTATCAGATCCTGATGTTCGCGATGAACCTTGCGCTCATCGCCAACAATATCGGCCTGATGTGGGTGGCGATCGAAATCGCCACGCTGACCACCGTGATGATGGTCGGCATCTACCGCACCCACGAGGCGCTCGAAGCGGCGTGGAAGTACTTTATCCTCGGCAGCGTCGGCATTGCGCTGGCGTTGTTCGGCACCATCCTAGTGTACATGGCGGCGCGGCCGATCGTCGGCGAAGGCCTCAACGCCATGGTCTGGTCCGTGCTCGTCACCCGAGCCGGCAGCTTCGATCCGGCGCTGCTCGATGTCGCGTTCGTCTTTCTGCTGCTCGGCTACGGCACCAAGGTCGGCCTCGCCCCGTTGCACGCCTGGCTGCCCGACGCGCATGCCGAAGGCCCGACGCCGATCTCGGCAGTGCTGTCCGGTTTGCTGCTCAACGTCGCGCTGTACGCGCTGCTGCGTTTCAAGATGCTGCTAGCGGTGAATACCGCCGCGCTCGCGCCGGGACCGCTTATGGTCGCGCTCGGCTTGCTATCGCTCGTTTTCGCGGCGTTCATGCTGTATCGCCGGCGAGACATCAAGCGGCTGTTCGCCTACTCGTCGATCGAGCATATGGGCATCATCACATTTGCTTTTGGCATGGGCGGGCCGCTCGCCAACTTTGCCGGGCTTCTGCATATGACCATGCACTCGCTGACCAAGTCGGCGATCTTTTTCGCTGTCGGCCACGTGGCGCAGGTCAAGGGCACGCAGCGAATCTCCGATATGAGCGGTCTCACCGTGACCCATCCGTTGCTCGGGTGGGGCCTGATCCTCGGGGTGATCGCCATCGCCGGCCTGCCGCCGCTCGGCATCTTCATGAGCGAATTTCTGGTAGTGAGCTCGACCTTCGCCCGCACTCCGCTGCTTGCGCTTATTCTGGTGTTCGGCATTCTCGTCGCTTTCGGCGCCTTGCTGCTGCGCCTCAACAGCATCGCCTTCGGCGAGCCGCGCGGCCCGGTCGGCAAGGCGCAGGCGTCTTATGTGCCGATGTTCACCCACTTGGCTCTGGTGCTCGTCGCCGGCATCTATATGCCGCCGGCGCTCGTTGCCTGGTTTCAGCACGTCGCCGGATTGCTCGGTTAGACAGATGGCCGCACTCACCGACATCGTTGCGGGCGAGCGAGTCGACGATCATCGCCCATGGCCGCGCGTGATCGTGACGGCTGATGCGTGGCGAGATGTGGCGAGCGCAATCGCCGCCGGCCGCGCCGCGCTGCTTGGGCTATGGGGCGACAAGGCCGCTTCGTTCGCCGTGCACATGGCAATCAGCGGCGAAGCCGCGAACGACATTGCAGTGGCGAGCCTCGAATGTCCGGACGGAACGTTCCCTTCGGTCGGCGCGCTGCACCCGCCCGCTATCCGCCCCGAACGCGCGATTCAAAGTCTTTACGGCCTGCGGCCGGTGGGCGCGCCGGATGCGCGGCCATGGCTCGATCTCGGCTTTTGGGACGTGCAGCATCCGCTCGGCATCCGCATCCCGCCGCAGGACGTGCGCTCCGCCTATGCCTTTCTGCCGACGGAAGGCGAGAGCCTGCATCAGATTCCCGTGGGCCCGGTGCATGCCGGCATCATCGAGCCGGGACACTTCCGCTTCACCGCCTCGGGCGAGACGGTGGTGCGGCTCGAACAACGTCTCGGCTACGTGCACAAGGGCATCGAGTCACTGATGGCGGGTGCGAGCATCGAAGGTGCGGCCAAGCTCGCCGCGCGCACCTCCGGCGACAGCACGGTGGCTTACAGCATCGCCTTTGCCCATGCCGTCGAGGCGGCGTCAGAAACCGAAGCACCGCCGCGCGCTCGCTATCTGCGCGCGCTGATGGCGGAGCTGGAACGGCTCGCCAATCACTTCGGCGATATCGGCGCCATCTGCAACGACGCCTCGTTCTCGCTGATGCATGCCCATTGCGGCGCGCTGCGCGAACTGGTGCTGCGCGCCGCGCAAAACTGTTTCGGGCACCGGCTGATGATGGATCAGGTGGTTCCCGGCGGCGTTGCGGCCGACCTGCGCGATGACAAGCTGACGTCGGTCAGAGACTTGCTCAAACACATCCGCCGGCGTTTTCCACGTCTGATCGAGCTCTACGACGATACGGCTTCGCTGCAGGACCGCACCGTCGGCACCGGCATCGTGCATGGCGGCCTCGTGCAACAATTCGGCGCCGGCGGATATGTCGGGCGGGCCAGCGGCCGCGCTGTCGACGCGCGCAAGACGCCCGGAT
>JBAUGC010000088.1:0-6893 GCA_049679485.1 Xanthobacteraceae bacterium | reverse complement strand
TTCTCCCCGCGTGCGGGGAGAAGGAGAAGAGGAGCGTCATGTCCGAAGATTTTCTGAAAAACCCGCTGTCGCTGTTCGACGTCAAAGGCAAGACGGCGATCGTAACCGGGGCGACCGGAGCGTTCGGCGCCATCGCGGCAAAGACGCTCGCGGCGTCCGGCGCCAACGTGGTCATCACCGCGCACAACGCCGAGGGCTTGAAAAAGATCGCGGCCGAATGCGCCAAGCTTGGCGGCAAGGCTGAGGCTGTTGCCAAGCGCCCGAGCTCGGAAGCCAATTGCGACGCGATTGTCGCGGCAGCGGTCGAAAAATTTGGCGGCCTCGACATTCTGGTGGTCGCATCGGGCCAGAATAAAATCTCGAAAATCGTCGATCAGAAACTCGAAGACTTTCTCGACGTGATGGACGCCAACGTCACGCAATCCTGGTTGATGGCGCGCGCCGCAGCACGGCAGATGACCAAGCAGGGTCGCGGCGGCAAGATCATCCTGATGTCGTCGGCACGCGGGCTGCTCGGCCATCCGGCCGGCTACAGCGCATATTGCGCGTCGAAGTCGGCCGTCGACGGCATCACCAAGGCGCTGGGTTGCGAACTCGGGGCGGCCGGCATAACCGTCAACGCACTCGGCCCGACGGTCTTCCGCTCGCCGCTGACCGAATGGATGTTTGCCGACGACGAGCGCGGCAAGACCGTGCGCGCGGGATTTCTCACGCGCGTGCCGAAAGGCCGCCTCGGCGAGCCGGAGGACCTTGCCGGCCCGCTCCTGTTCCTCGCCTCGAAGGCCTCGGACTTCTATACCGGCCACATCCTCTACGCCGACGGCGGCTACACGGCGGGCTAAGTATGGCGACGGATCCGACGCAGGCGCGCATCGCCGTCATCGGCGCTGGCCTCATGGGTCACGGCATTGCGCAGGTGTTTGCGCTCGCCGGCCACGCGGTGACCATCACCGATTCGGTTGCGGCAAGTCTCGACGCCGCGAAGTCGCGTATCTCTGCCAATCTGCGCGATCTCGAACAAGATGAGACGGCGGTGACACGGGTGCAGCCCCACGCCGACCTCGCGCAGGCGGTGCGCGACGCCGACTACGTCGTCGAAGCAGTGTCCGAGGATCTGCCGCTGAAGCAAAAGCTGTTCGGCGAAATCGAACGCCATGTGCACGCCGACACCATCCTTGCCAGCAACACCTCGGTGATTCCGATCACCTCGATCATGCAGGGGCTCGCCAAGCGCGAGCGGGCGCTGGGCACTCACTGGTGGAATCCGCCGTTTCTGGTGCCGCTGGTCGAAGTGATCGAAACCCGATGGACCTCGCCGGAGGTGGTGGCGTGGACGATGAAGCTGCACGAGACGGCCGGCAAGAAGCCCGCGCACGTGAAGAAGGACGTCCCCGGCTTCATCGGCAACCGGCTGCAGCATGCGCTCTGGCGCGAGGCGATTTCGCTGGTCGAGCAGGGCATCTGCGACGCTGAAACGGTTGACGCAGTGGTCAAGGCGTCGTTCGGCCGCCGCCTGCCGGTTCTGGGTCCGCTGGAAAACGCCGACCTCGTCGGCACCGATCTGACGCTCGCCATTCACAATATCGTTCTGCCCGCGATTGACAGCCGGCCGGGACCATCGCCCTATCTGCAAAAGCTCGTGGCCGACAAGAAACTAGGTTTCAAATCCGGCGAAGGCTTTCGCAAGTGGAGCCCGGAGGAGCAGGCGGCGTTACGCTCCCGGCTGGTGCAGCACCTCAAGTCGATACAGGATTGACGTTGTTCAACGTCCTCATCCAGAGGTGGCCGCCAACGGGTCCGGCCCGAAGTGGCCGGCCCGATGACAAGCTCCGCGGCCCTCGAAGGATGCGGCCGAGGCGCCCGGGCCGTCGCCCTTCGAGGGCCGCGCTACGCGCGGCCGCCTCAGGATGACGGAATAGATTACTTGATAAACGTGCCGTTGCGCAGCTCCGCGACCGCTTGGCGCAGCTCGGCCTGTGTGTTCATCACAATCGGCCCGTACCAGGCGACCGGCTGCTCGATCGGCTTGCCGGACACCACCAGGAAGCGGAAGCCCTCGTCGCCGGCCTGCACCGTGACCTCGTCGCCGGAATCGAACAGTACCAGCGAACGATTGCCGGTCTGCTCGCGGACCAGGATCTCATTCTCGCCATCGGTCTTTTCGGTCAGCACGCCGAACGGCTGCGACGACGCGCGGAAATTGCCGGACCCTTCGAACACATAGGCGAACGCATGGCGCTCCAGCTCCACCGGCAGCGTCTTGCGCTTGCCCGGCGGCACCCAAACGTCGAGATAACGCGGATCGGCGGCCACACCTTCGACGGGGCCGCGCTTGCCCCAGAAATCGCCGCAGACAATGCGCACGCGGGTGCCGTCATCATCAGTGATTTCCGGAATTTCGCCGGCCTTGACGTCCTGATAGCGCGGCGCCGTCATCTTCAGCGACGACGGCAGGTTGGCCCAGAGCTGGAAGCCGTGCATTCGGCCCTGTGCGTCGCCCTGCGGCATTTCCTGATGCATGATGCCGCGCCCGGCCGTCATCCATTGGACGTCGCCGGAGCCGAGATTGCCGCGATTGCCAAGGCTGTCACCGTGCTCGACGTTACCGGCGAGCACATAGGTGATCGTCTCGATACCGCGGTGCGGATGCCACGGGAAGCCGGCGAGATATTCGTCCGGCCGGTCGTTGCGGAAATCGTCGAGCAGCAGGAACGGATCGAACTCGGTGGTGTCGCCGAAGCCGAAGGCGCGACGCAAATGCACGCCCGCCCCTTCCATGGTCGGCTTCGATGAAACGATGCGTTTGACGGGTCGAATGGACATGAGCCTGATCCTCACCAGGTAGTACCGATTTGTTACCGGATAGGTGGGCGACCGGAACGCCCTCGCAAGAAGGCACACGCTTGATACCGGAAGCCGTGCGACGGCCGTTCAGGGCAAGGCGCGAACGGCGAATAACCTCACTTCTTTTCCGGCACCACGTCGTTGAATTTGGTGTAGTCGAGCTGGAATCGGCCCTCCAGCGACACGCCGGTAATGTCCCGATAGCGATATCCCCAGCGGATATCTTCCGCCGGATAAACGCGCCGCGCGTACAGCTGTTGCGCGGACGCATCGTCGAGTCCGCTGACATTCAGGACCAGCGAAGCGTCGGCCTTGGCCATCTTCTCCGCCGTCGCGCCGTGCAAGGGACTTTCCGCGTCGATGGTGTGAAAGATCGTCCAGCTGAGCATGAACACCGGGTGTTGGCCGCGCTCAACTTTGAGTTCATGAAAGCGGCGGAACTGATCCCCCTCCATGCTCTTCTCAATGCGCAGGACCCAGAGCCGCACAGTGGCGCGCGAAATGGTGTTGTGCCGCGCATTGGCCAAACGGATCATAAGCGTGGGACGGCCATCACGAGTTGCCACAACGGGGTTCTCGGCGAACACGAAGCGGGCGCGCGGCCGCGAGAAGCGGGCAAATACCAGCCCGGTCAACACCGCCAGGAAACACATCCCGGTGAAGATTTCGATGGTGGCGATGAAATGCCCGTAGTCGGTCTGCGGGTGCATGTCGCCGTAGCCGACCGTCGCCAGCGTCTCGATGGAGAAGTAGAACAGCTCGAGGAAGCGCTGGCTGCTGACGTTGGCGATCGGATCGGTGCCGAGCGAATAGAGCAATGCAAAGATGCCGTTCAATGCGATGAAGATGACCGCGGCTGCGCCGAAGAACACCGGCCAGTACATGGTCATTGAGCGGTGATAGAGGTCGGTCCAAAAACCCTGATTTAAGCCAAGCGTCTCGATCTCGCGATGACCGACGCGGATGAGATGCGCTTTATTGTTCCTGTGCTTTCGTCGCAGCTTTGCCAATGCGGGGGTTGCCCTGGAATTTCGTCGCTGTCCTCGCAATGACGCCTAAACTGCCGCCTGCGCCGGCACCTTGGTCTTGAGGCGGCTGAAAACCCGGCGGGCATTGCCGTCGAAAATCTTTTGCCGATCGGCCTCGCTTAATTTGGGTGAGTTGTCGACGTAGCGCTTGGTGTCGTCGAAATTAAAGCCGGTCTTCGGGTCGATGCCCTTGACCGCGCCGACCATCTCCTAGGCGAACAGGATGTTGTCGGCCGGCACCACTTCGGCGAGCAGATTGATGCCCGGCTGGTGATAGACACAGGTATCGAAGAAGATGTTGTTCTTGATGATGTCCACAAGTTCGGGGCGGCCGTTGTTGAGCGCCAGTCCGCGGAACCGGCCCCAGTGAAATGGCACCGCGCCGCCGCCGTGCGGAATGATCAGCTTGAGGGTCGGAAAATCCTTGAACAGATCGGACAGGATGAGCTGCATGAACGCCATGGTATCGGCGTTGAGATAATACGATCCGGTGGTGTGCATCGCCGGATTGCAGCAGCCCGAGACGTGGATCATCGCCGGGACGTCGAGCTCGACCATCTTCTCGTAGAACGGATACCACCACTTGTCGGTGAGCGGCGGCGCGTTGAAATAGCCGCCCGAAGGATCAGGATTGAGATTGCAGCCGATGAAGCCGAGCTCTTTGATGCAGCGCTCGAGTTCGCCAATCGAATGCTTCGGCGGCACGCCCTGCGACTGCGGCAGCTGGCAGACGCCGATGAAGTTCTCCGGGTAGAGCGAGACGACACGTGCAATCAGATCATTGCAAATCTGCGACCATTCGAGGCTCACGCTTTCGTCGCCGACATGGTGCCCCATGCCGGACGCGCGCGGCGAGAAGATCGTCAGATTGGTGCCGCGCTCGCGCTGCAACTTGAGCTGGTTCTGCTCGATGCTGTCGCGGATTTCGTCGTCGGACATTTTGAGCGTCGCACGCGACGGCATCGCCGCCTTGTCCTTGGCGTTGGCCGCCGCGGTCTGCTCCTTGCGGAAGCGGTGCAGGTCCTTGGGTTCGGTGGTGTAGTGGCCGTGACAATCGATGATCATGACAACGTCTTTTCCGGAGTTTTTGGCGCGGCTGATGCTACGGGGCGGCGCGAGATTGTCAAAGGGGAATGGCGCTCATATAGGATGCAGCCGGGATCATTTGGAGAGAGGAAATGGCTGACCTACCGCGCCTTAACGGCATCATCCGCGCACTAGAAGCCGGCCAGCACGCCCTGACGTGCTTTGCGCCGGCCGAAATCACCAGCGCGGTGGCGATGGCCACATCGAAATTCGACGGTTGCGTGTTCGAGATGGAGCATCAGCCTTGGGACGGCCGCCTGCTGCGCGACTGCCTGCAATACATGCTCAACCGCGCGCAGATCGCCAAGGGTGCCTCGGTGGTGCCGGGCGTGACACCGCTGGCGCGTGTGCCGGTTAACGGCGTCGAGATGGCGCAGTGGCATGCCAAGCAGGCGCTCGACATGGGCTGCTACGGCATCGTATTCCCGCATATCTCGACCGTCGAAGAAGCCGCCAACGCCGTGGGCGCCTGCCGCTATCCGCGGCTCAGCGATGCTTCTTTCTTTCATCCGGCCGGCATCCGCGGCGACGGCCCGACCACGGCGGCGCGTTATTGGGGGCTCAACCAGCAGGAATACTACCAGAAGGCCGACGTCTGGCCGCTCAATCCGCAGGGCGAGATTTTCTGCATCCTGCAGATGGAGGATACGCGGGGCATCGAGAACCTCGACGACATTCTCAAGAACGTGCCGGGCATCGGCTGCATCCTGATCGGCGAGGGCGACCTGTCGCAGGAACTCGGCTATCCGCGGCAATACGAGCATAAGGTCGTGCTGGAATGGATGAAGCGCGTCGTCGACACCTGCAAGAAGCACAATGTCGTCGTCGGCCATCCGCACGTCGAACAGGGCAACGCCGAACGCATCGTCAAGGAAGGCTATCGCTTCCTGATGTGCGCGCCGGTGCAGAGTTTCGGCCACCTCGAAGCGGCGCGAAAGCATACCGGGCGGGCTTAGGCCGCGCACTCATGAACGCGCCGGCAAGGTCTGGTTTCGGGGGGAACGGCAGACGTCACGGATTCTCCCTCTCCATCGACGGGAAAGCAGTCGTCGACACAGAAAAGCCCGGTGATACGCCTAATTTTCTACCGATCACAAGCATCAACCCCGGAGTAGTGTTGAGCGTGACCGCCTTCTTGGGCCTCAAACTTTTTCGGAGCTTTCAATTGCGGCTCTAAAGCCCATTCGTAAATGCAGCTCCTGCGATCGCACCGGTGATGGACACCGCAGATACAAATAAAAAGCTATTGCGACGGCGTGAATTCAACCGCCTTTGCGCAGTACTCGGGCTGTCACTTCCGAGTGTCAGCGCAATGCTTGCATCGGTACCAGGCATTCCGGCTCTTGCCAGCACCGCCGACTGGAAGAGGGAAGCCCGTACGGTCACGTTCCGCGATGGTACTGTGGTGTCGGCATTGGGCCAAGGAACTTGGCATCTGGCGCAGGGAAAACATCCGGAGACGATCGAAGAGGAGGCGCTGCGCACGGGAATATCGCTCGGCATGACCGTGATAGACACAGCGGAATTATATAGCGGCGGTCACTCTGAGGAATTGGTCGGCCGCGTCATCGCTGGTCGACGCGACCAGGTATTCCTGGTCTCTAAAGTGACCCCTGATCACGTGACCGATGATGGCATCGCTCGTGCGTGCGAAGCGAGCCTTGGGCGTCTCGGCACCGACTATCTGGATCTCTATCTGCTGCATTGGCGGAACCCAGACACTGATCTCTCAAAGGCTGTGGCCGGGTTCGAGAGCCTGCGCGCGCGGGGTAAAATTCGCGCCTGGGGAGTGTCCAACTTCAAAGTCAGTGACATGGATGATCTTTTCCGCGTTCCAGATGGCCATCGCTGTGCAACTAATCAGGTGCGCTACAGCCTCGCCAACCGTGCGATCGAGTACGATCTGCTGCCGTGGTGCCGACAGCACCGCATGCC
>JBAUGC010000087.1:0-1783 GCA_049679485.1 Xanthobacteraceae bacterium | reverse complement strand
TTATAGCCCCACACGCCCATGGTCACGCTGCTGTCGAACTTGCCCAGCGCGATGTGTTCCGGCAAAGAAGCCGCCGGCCAGCCCCCGGTCGAGCCCGAAGCGGCCTGAGAATGTTTCAAAATGCTGGCGGCTGACGTCTCACGCACGAATGGCCTCGCCCGCAACCCCTTGACGTCTGACCGTAACAGCGACCGTATCGCACGGGCAACCCCACGTGGCGCGCAAATTTGATTCTTTTTCAGCACGTACAAACGCGGCCGCACGCCGAGCTTCGGCGGCCGTGTCGGCAATCGGCTCGCCTTGACGTCAATCCGGCCGCTAGCCTATCACGGTGAGCATCGTCCGGGGCGTCCCATTGTTGGACCATGTCCTGAGAAGTGGCGAGCCCTGCCACGGCAACCGCGTCGCCTCCCTTGATGTACGTCGAGCAATAGCATGTCCGATCAGCCAGGTATGGCTCCAGTTTCCGTAAGTATGGCCCGTGGCGCATGGCCGTTCTGGCGCGCCGATGACAAAGCATCTCGAGCAAAGAGTTCTATCTCTTCGCTCGGCGTCTTTGCGATCGGTATGATCCTGCTTTTTGCCGGGCTCGCGGTCGTTGTGGTGGCGTTTGGTCCGGGCACCTACTCGGGGGTCGACGGAAAATTCAATCAGGACCTCGTCACAACCTATTTGGCGTTTGGCCGTCCGTTCGTGGTCAACACGCCAAATCCGCTGGAGGGAGTTTTCTCGCAGCTTTATCCGTTGAATATTTGGCTCAATCCCGGATTCGCAACGTTCCTCATCTTTGATCACAATGCAGCGCTGGTTGCGTCAACAGCGGTGTTCTTGTTGATTTATTGTTTCAGTATTTATTGGCTCGCACGCACCGTCGATGCGTCCGAGGGCGTCGCGATAATCGGTGCGCAGCTCGGCGTCTTCGTTTTTCCGCCGCTTTATCATCTCTCCGGCCTGTTTTCCAACTTCGATCTGGCGCCACATGCATCCCTGACCGTGGCGCTTTTCACCCTGCTTTTGTGCCTGCTTCTGTCATTGCGGGACGTGTCGTGGCGCACGCTTGCGATCGGCGTCGCTCTATCGACGATGCTGATGGGCTACGTCGTTTACAACGACCCGCTGACCATGGGCGTCATCGGCTTTTCGTTCTCGGTGCCTTACGTCATGGCGATATTGGAAGGCAGGCGCCCCGGCGTAATCGGGCTCCGTATCCTTGTGCTCGTCGTAACGGGTGCCATCCTTTATGCGCTGGGACTTGTCGACTACGTGCTGGCGATGGACCATTACACGGCGCGATATTTTTTCCGCGACGAATTCTTCCGCCCGCAAGTTCCGGACTTTGTCTCCACGATGTTCGATTTTCCGAACGCCGGAGTCACTTATGCTTTCCTTGTTCCGGGATGGCTCGCGGGCCTGCTGTTTTGCCGCGGCCGACCGTTGCTCTTGCCGGTCATGGCTACGGTCAATTTTATCTGGATCGTCGCTTATGGCTCGGTTTATGTCTTTAGTGGCGTTCATTGGTTTGCGCCGCTGCCGCTTTATCTGGAGGAATACACCATTCATATTGCCGGCCTCGGCGCGGTGGCCGGCTGGTCGGCCTTGCTGTGGCGGCTCGTCCGATGGCTCGGTTTCGCGTGGCGGCGTGATTTTGTTGGTCCGCGCGTAACTTTCATGGCGGCGATCGCGGCTGCCGCAATCGTGCCGCTCGCGCTTGCGATCTACGGCAGGACTATTCCGGATTCGATGTATGGGGTTCACGTCGATCCGTGGGTCGACGAGCCGGAGT
>JBAUGC010000086.1:0-2816 GCA_049679485.1 Xanthobacteraceae bacterium | reverse complement strand
CTGCCGCGACCGACGGTGCGCTCCGCGCCAGCGATGTCCCGCGCGTTTCGCCCTTCCGGCCGTTGTGGGCGTTTTTTGCGCGTCATCAGACATGGATCCGCCGCTCGGCGATCGGCATTGGGGTCGTGTGTGTGCTGGTCGCGGCGGGCTTTCTCACACTGTGGTGGCGGCTTGCGAGCGGACCGATTCAGCTCGACGTGGCGACGCCCTGGCTTGCCTCCGCCATCGAGGAGAATTTCGGCAGCAATCACCACGTCGCAGTCGGCGGCACCCAGATCGAACGTACCGAAAATGGCGGTACCGCAGTACGCATCCGTGACATTGTCGTGCGCGATGCGGACGGGACCGTCGTGGCCAGTGCACCAAAAGCCGAGGTCCGCGTTTCCGGCTCGGGCCTCTTGAGCGGCCACCTGCGCGCCGAAAGCCTCAATCTCGTCGGTGCCGAGATGGCCGTGCGCATCGAGCGGGATGGCGAAGTCACGGTCTTTGCCGGCGCTGACAAACGCCCGATTGCCACGGCCTCGGTACCGGTTTCCGCCGCCGCACTGTTGCGCGCCGCGCAGGAGAAAGCCAACGAGCAAACGGCTTCAATACCGGTCCAGCCGGTCGCCTCACGCCGCGCCCGCGACGTGTTCGCGGCGCTGTTGTCCTGGATTGACGGCATCAGCCAGAGCGGACTCGACGGCCACGACCTGCGCGAGCTCGGGCTCAAGAATGGCAATCTGACGGTCGACGACAAGCGCACCGGCAAGCACTGGACGTTTAAGGATATCAACCTCAGCGTTGAGCGCGCGCACGGCGGTGTCGAAGTCAGCGTCGGTTCTGACAATCCGGCGCGGCCGTGGGGCCTTGTCGCGGCGGTGACGCCAACCCGTCAGGGCTACCGGAGGATTCAGATTCAAGCTCGCCGTGTCTCCGCCAGCGACCTTCTTCTGGTGACGCGTCTTGACGAAGGCAATGTTCGGGTTGACGCGACGTTGTCCGCGAGCATCGACGGCGAGATCGGCCCCGACGGGTTGCCGCAGATCGTCACCGCCCGCCTCGTTGCCGAGACTGGTTCGATCGGGTACGTGAATGACGACGACAGCCGTCTCACGTTCGATCGCGCCGAGTTCAAACTGAATTGGGAAGCCGGGACCCGTCTGCTGTCGGTGCCGTTCCAAATTCTTTCCGGCGGCGCCCGCGTCACGCTCCTGGGACAGATTGAAGCGCCGCTTGAGGCCGGCGGCATCTGGTCGTTCAAGATCGGCGGCGGCACGATCGTGTTGACCGCTCCTGGTGCGGCCAGCGATCCGCCTTTAGTGCTGAACCGCATTGCCGTGAGCGGTCGCTACGACGCCGGCAAGCAGCGCTTCGTCATGGACGAAGGCGATATCGGCAACACCAGCGTCGGCGTCGCCATGTCCGGCAACATGGATTTTTCAGGCGGCGCCGCGCGCTTGACGGCCGGTTTTGCCGGCACGCGCATGCCGGTCGAATCCCTGAAACGGATTTGGCCGATTTTCATCAATCCGCAGGTGCGTAGCTGGTTCAACGAGCACCTTCTGAGCGGCACCGTGGAGCGCATCGTGATTGCGGTGAACGCGCCGTTTGATACGCTCAAGGCCGGCGGCCCGCCGGTTCCCAACGACGGATTGTCAATCGAAGCGCTGGCGACGGGCTGCGTGCTGCGGCCGGTGGATAGCCTGCCGGCACTGCGCGATGCCGATCTCAACGTGCGTATTGTTGGACGTAACGCCGTCGTGGCAGTCAGCAAGGCAACGGCTGATCTGCCGTCCGGGCGCAAGCTTGTCCTGTCTTCCGGCGCGTTCGAGGTACCCGATACGGATGTGCACCCCCCGCAGGCGCGGGTGCGCTTCAAGCTCGATGGGCCGGCGCCGGCCGCGGCGGAACTGCTTCGCACCGAACGTCTGCGCGACATTGCCGACGCGCCCTTCGATCCGTCGACCATCCGCGGGACGGTGAGCGCGCAAGTCACGCTCGGGATGCCGATCAAGTCCAATCTGCCGCCGGGATCGACCAATTACGCAATCACGGTCGACGCCACCAATTTTTCCGCCGACCGCATGATCATGGGACAGAAGGTCGACGCCGCGCTATTGCGGGCAACCGCTACGCCGCAGGGCTTCCAGCTTAAAGGCGATGTGAAGATCGGCAGCACCCCGGTAAGTCTCGAGTATCGCAAGGCGCGCGGTGACGCCGACGCTGAGGTCCGCATCACCGGCATGCTCGACGAGGCGGCGCGCAATAGCCTCGGCTTCGACGTCGGCGACGCGATTGCCGGCGCAATTCCGATCCGGCTGTCAGGCCGCGTCGCTATGACATCCGAACGCGAGGGTCGCTTCGCCGTCGATGCCGATCTCACGCCGGCGCAGATCGATGGCCTGCTGCCGGGCTGGGCCAAGCCGTCCGGCAAACCGGCGCGGGCAACCTTCACGCTGACGACCAAGCCGCAATCGATCCGGATCGACGATCTGCTCATCGAAGGCTCCGGCGGCGGCGTGAAAGGGTCGATCGAGCTCGACGGTTCGGGCGAAGTCCAGTCGGCGCATTTCCCCGCCTACGGCTTCTCCGACGGCGACCGCGCCAGCCTCAAGATCGACCGCGCCGGCGACGGGGCGTTGCGGGTCGTCATGCGCGGCGATGTCTACGACGGGCGCGGCTTCGTCAAGACTGCGGCCGGCGCGGCTTCATCGAACGGAAACGGCAAACGCCGGGCGGTGGATGTCGACGTCGATATGAAACTCGGCGCGGTGGTCGGCTTTAACGGCGAGGCGTTGCGCAGCGTCGATCTCAAGCTGTCGCGCCGCGCCGGC
>JBAUGC010000085.1:0-2049 GCA_049679485.1 Xanthobacteraceae bacterium | reverse complement strand
TTGGGTCCGCGGGTACATTTCTGGCCGTTCGACGGCTGGGTCATTCCGGCGGGGCATTCTGCCATAGCCGAGGTCTATCCGGCGCTTTGGAGTCGCGGCTTCGCCCGAGAGGATCGAACGGGCGATCAACATGACGCCTACAGCATCGCAGCGTGGCTCTCCTGCGCCGACCAGGATGGTAGCCTCGCCGTGTTCCTCAAGCCCGACTTGACGCAACCCGAGCGCGCCGTGGCACAGGTGGAGGGTTGGATACTGGGCGTTCCTGGCTTGATCTGAACGCCCGCACGGACACGACATTGATGCGCATGCTTTCGCACAAGTGCCTCAGATGCTGTTTGGTCGATAGCTTCGCGCCATCGCCTTATGGCTAAGGAGAACCGCAACCGTGATCGATTTCAGGATAGCGCCGCACCGGGTGATCGCCGGAAAACACATGGTCGAGGTGGTGCTCGATGGCAACGTCGTCGCCACCATCGCCGCCAACGGAATCGATGGCATTCAAGTCCTGAGCGCGCATTTAAACGATCATTGGTTGGACGACGGCGAGAAGATCGGGCTCGGCACGCCGTCGATCCACATTACATTCAAGGCGCGGCCGGACCGCATGCGAGGCAAGAGCGCGCGCGACAGCAAGCAATGACCGCGTTTGCACTTCGAAGAGCAGCCATGTCGGATGACCAAGAGGCAATTAGAGAACCTAATGGAAACAGGCGAGCCGCACGAGCTTGTTGAACAAGTTTGATTTCGACGCCGCCGACTATTTGTTCGTCGTGAAACATCGGAGAGGCTGGGAGTGGCGAGGCAAGGATACTCTTTTGATCTGTGGATGCAGGTGCGCTGACGCCGAGTGACGACTGTTGCAACAAGGGGAGGGGAAGGTGAGGAAGTTTCTAATCTTGTTACTGTGTCTAACCAGCTGGGCGTTCTTTGAAAGCGCGGCGCAAGCCTATAACAAGCCAGCGTCACGGCCCGTGTCGCGGCCGGTGTCACGACCAGTCTATCGGGCACCGACTTTCCGACCCCGGGCATATCGTCGAGCACCTACGCATCAGGCACCGCGTTCTACTTCCCATCATGAGCCACGCACTTCGCATGGCAGGCCGCCTCATCCTGGTCATCACTTCGTCCACCACGGCCCGCACTACGGGATGCACGGTCACTTCGACGGCACGACCTGGGTTCCAGACGACAGCGACCCGCCATACGACGACGACGAGGAAGTACCCGGCGATGATGATGCCGGTGGCGATGTCGCCAATCTAACCGGCGCTTTCATCAATAAGTCAGGCTATAACGCCCAACTGCAGTTCTTTTCTCAGGATCGGCATTGGGGGTGGCCAGACTTGAACCATTCCTACAATCTTTATGACAACGCCGTGCATAACTTCAATCTTACCTGCCAAGCGGGCGAGAGAATATGCTTCGGCGGCTGGTACACCGACGGGCATGGCGGTGTTTGGGGAGTTGGTCATGATAACGCTACGCATTGTGACCATTGTTGTCATGTCTGTGGGCTCGGTGAAAGTTTCGGTACCCAATATCTCAATCCTTGAGCGGAGGACGGCGAGCGAGTTCTATGACTTCTTTCTGCCTTTGTTTGTACTGGCAGTGGGATGAGAACCATTTTCATCCAGCATCATCAACTCGCAGCGGACCGTACTCGCCGACACCCGCTCGACGCGGATGGCTGTGCGGCACGAGGGCGAGCCAACATTGAGTAAGCGTGCAGACTGGTCGCGCCCGCTGCCGGAGCCGCTTCTCATCCCCGATGTCATGGTGCTTGCTACGCTCGCCGACGTGCGCGAGCTGATACGGCACTTACCGCATGATCGCCGGGCGCTGTCGACGTGGCGCCAGGTCGCCGCGGATATCGACGCAGCGG
Organism: Xanthobacteraceae bacterium; assembly: GCA_049679485.1. Classification (GTDB taxonomy): domain Bacteria; phylum Pseudomonadota; class Alphaproteobacteria; order Rhizobiales; family Xanthobacteraceae; genus BOG-931. The sequence goes on along the minus strand of JBAUGC010000085.1, from coordinate 167 downwards.
CAGCCGGCGGCGATATCGAGGGTGCGGCTCTCGGGCTGCGGATGGTGCTGTTTCTGGAGCGCGTCGAATGCCGGCCGATGTAAAGGTGCGCCAGGCGGCAACCTTTTGAACCCCGCGACGTTACCGCAGATGCGAGTGCGGGTAAGTAGCTCCGAACATTATAAGCG
>JBAUGC010000084.1:0-2457 GCA_049679485.1 Xanthobacteraceae bacterium | reverse complement strand
GCGTTTCGCGGCACCGATGAATCGATCGAGTTGAATACGCCTGAGCAAACCGCGGCACTGGTGCAGGCGACGCTTTCGTTGAAGCCGCACGGCACGTTCGGAATATTGTCGCGCAGATCAAGCTCGATGATGGCTTCTTCCGGGTCGACGCGCACCTTGACGTTCAGCGGAACGCCGTCAGGTAGAAGCTCACCCAAGGGGTCGTGCGCACCTTTGGTCGTGAGCTCGGCTTTCGGCAGCTTTCGAATGGCTTGGATCATCCGCTGCTCGGAATATTCCATCCAGTTAGCGATAAATGACTTGATGGTCTCCTTGCCGTACTTCTGGCACAGCTCCTTCAAGCGGCGTTCGGCAATACGGGCTGAACCGATGCCGGCGAGAAAGTCGCCATACCACTGCGTCGGGACCCGGATGCGCGAACGGCACATCCGCACAATGTCCTCGTTCATCTTGTAGTCGCGCTGGATGCGAACCGCGGGGAAGATCAGCGCGCCTTCCTCGTATTGGTCTTTGGCGTGCGCCATGTAGGTGGTCGGCAGGCTGTTGCCGACATCGGCCTGATGCGCCTTGGCGACGGAGGTGAACAGATGTTCGCCTTCAAAAAACACCGGCACCAGGAAGGCGTGGTCGGCGGCGTGGGTGTTGCCCGAGTAAGGGTCATTGTGCAGATAGCAATCGCCTTCGCGAATGTCGCCAGCGTGGAATTTCGCCATCGCCTCGGTCAGCAGATGACTGCCGAAAATATGGATGGGCAGACCTTCGGCCGAGGCCAACAGCTCGTTGTCGGCGGTACAGACCGCGCAACTGAAATCGCGCGCCGAGTTGATCACCGCCGAGCGCGCCGCGCGCAGCAGCGTGTTGGTCATCTCGCGAATGATGCCGTCGATCCGGTTAGCGATGATCGCCGTCATGTAGGGATCGAACTTCGTCGTCGCAGCTTTTGCCATGTCAGTCGTGCCTTATCCTACCCGCAGCAGATAATTTCCGAAGCCGCTCACCCGCGCGCTCATGCCCGGATAGATCACAAGTGTCGTGGTCGGCTCTTCGACAATCGCCGGTCCGGGGATGACGCTTCCCGGGCGGATGTCGCTGGGTTTGTACACTGCGGTTTTGACCGGAGCCGAGCCGCCGAAAAAACAATTTCGCGACGACGATGGTTTTGCCTCCGCGTCAGAAAATCCGGACATACGGGCTGGCCTGGAATGACTGATCTTCGCGGTCAGCCGCGCCTTCCAGTTGACGATCTCGACTGCGCTGCCTTCATCGCGAACCGCAAAGACGCGCTCGTGGACTTCGTGGAAGGTGGCAACCAAAGCCACAACGTCCTCCGGGCCGCTAAAGCGCGCTTTGGGGAGAGGGGTTTCCAGCTCCCAAACTTGCGCGAGGTACCGGGCCTCGGCAAAGTATTCGATGGTGTAGTCGCTGCCGCGTTCGCCCAAGCCGCGCCGGAAGGTTTCAAGACGGCTGGTGAGCTCAGCGAGGAGCGCGTTGACTTTGTCGAAATCGAAGCGGTTCGAAACGGTCACCAGCGTCGCCGTCTCCTCTGCGACAATATTGGCGTGTTGCATGCCCGAGGCTGAAAGCGCGGCGGCGACCTTGGGCAGCACGACGCGGTCGCAGCCAAGCTCGGCGGCGATCATCATAATGTTCAATCCTGCGGCGCCGCCACCGGCCACGATGGTGCTCTCGCGCGGATTGAAGCCCTCGTTGATAGTGATGTCGCGGATCGCCCGCATCATGAAATCGCCGGCGAGCGTGAGTATCCGGTAGGCGGTTTCCTCCAGCGATGAACCGACCCGGTCGGCGATGTCTTTCACCGCACGGCGCGCCGCTTCGACATCGAGCTTCATCCGGCCACCGAGAAAGTAGTCGGGATCAAAGTAGCCCAGCACCACGGCTGCGTCGGAAACCGTCGGCAGCTTTCCGCCGCGTCCGTAGCAGGCCGGACCGGGATCCGCGCCCGCGGATTGCGGGCCGACGCGCATCAGGCCGCCGTCGTCGATCCACGCGATCGAACCGCCACCGGCGCCGATCGAGCGCACGTCGACGGCCGATATCGCCAGCAGATCGCCGATGAAGTGGGGGCCGAGCCAGGTGTCGCGCGTGTAGGTGAGATTGCCGTCGCGCACCAGGCCGACGTCAAAAGTCGTGCCGCCGGTATCGCAGACGATAATGTTGTCGCCGAGGTCCTCGAGCCGCGAGAATGTGAGGCCAGCGATCGGCGCCATCGCCGGGCCGGATCCGACCGTGTAGACCGGCTTTTCGATCAGCGCTTCCGCATAATTGCAACCGCCGGCGGTGGTACTGATCAAGAGTTCGCCGGTGAAGCCTGCGCCGTGCAGGTCCTTTTCCAGGCCGCGGAGGTGGCGCTGCATCAGCGGCTTCAGCGACGCATCGATCGCCGTCGCCGAGGCTCGGCGATATTCGCGCACAATGGGAATGAGGCGGTGCGACAGC
>JBAUGC010000083.1:0-13697 GCA_049679485.1 Xanthobacteraceae bacterium | reverse complement strand
AAATGTTGGGATGAATGTTGGGGTAAGGGCGATGGCGCGCACTCAGAACAGGCTTTCCGCGCGGGCCGCAGCAACGGTCGCGAAGCCCGGCCGTCACTCGGACGGCAACGGTCTTTATCTCGTCGTTGACCGTAGCGGCGCGCGCCGCTGGATCTTCATGTTCCGATGGGCCGGCAAGCTCAAAGAGCTCGGCCTAGGCGGCTTGTCCGCTGTTTCTCTCGCAAAGGCCCGCGACGCGGCAGCTGATGCGCGGCGCCTAGTGAAGGCCGGCACTAATCCAATTCACGCAAGGCGCGCGGCCAAGGCTGTTCCCAGTGGACCAGCTGACCCGCCGAGTCCTTCGGCTGCAAGTTGATTGGTCGCTGCTAAATCTCCGTATTGTGATTGAAATTGGAATCCAGGGAGTTGTTCCAAGGTTTTTGTTTGATTTGGACCCGGCGTAATAAGCGATTGCAACGTCGGAAGTACCGTTTGCCCAGCGGTCGCATAAGGACTCAATGCATTTTTCGCAGTGCTCCACATGGACTGTTGCAATGCTAATGCATTCTGCGCGCTCTGTGCTTGTTGCTGAGATGCCGACTGCGCCGCGCCAGATTGCAAGAGGGAGCCGCCCAGCGTAGCGACGCCGCCGATCAGTGCGGCCGTGATACACGCCATAATTAGTCTCCGATCCACAGGAAATACTCTTCCTGCGTTTTGACAGCGCCCAAACGCTTGAACCACATCCACAACCTCTTTCCACGTCCGCGCACCTTGTGATGCAGAAAGAAAAGTTTCACGCCCATTTTGTGTAAGCCAGCAATTGAAAATTTGAGCATTTTGTAGCCCAAGCCAAAGGGAGCAGCAGCGTCGTCTACGTAGATTGGCCCTTGCTCGGCTTTCATCGTTCCAAAGGATTCGATGTCAGGCGAAACAGTCCACATGCAATATCCGACGAGAGCGCCGCGGATGTGAGCAGTCACGATTTTCAGGACGCCAATTTCGTCGAGCTTCGCCCAAGTCTCGATTACAGGGCCGAAGGGGCGCTTTCTCGCGAGTTCACCTTCTACCTCATCAAAGTGCAGACGAGCGAAGGGCTCGGCCTTTGGCCACATCGTTGCCCACGGCTCCCACGCGATGACGACATCACCTTGATTAGCCGCCATAGGCATGCCCCTGCAAAGATGCGACGTGCCCCTTGAGTGCCGTTAGCTGTTGAGAATGCGATGCCAGAAATCTGAGCCGCTCCGACATATCAATTTGGATGTTGAGGGGAGCCAATTTATCATCCCACGCTTGGTCCCATTCGCGCTCTAAGCAGTATTCAAAGAGCCGGCGACGATGTTTCGGAGCGTTCAGCTCGTGAAATTCAAACCGTTCGATATCCTTTGTTTGTGCAAGTTCAGCTAGCATCGCGTAACGAGTTTCGAGCTCGCCTTCGATTGTCTGCATGCCTAACTTCGCGAGACTGCGTTTGATCTCCTCGAGCGGACGGTGAATGACGGCTATTTTGGCTTGAGGAAGTTTGCTCAGAATAAAGCGCCAGCCGATAACAGCGCCGGTCTCCGCGCAACCTCGCATTCCTTTGGCAAAATTTGCCAAAAAGTCTGTCGGGACTTCGCAATGTATCGCGGTGTCGTGCTCGACTCTTTCCCCGTCATAGCTCAGATAATGAGAAGCCCAAGCCGTGCGGCTTCTCGGAAGTGCGAAAACAATGAAGGGCCGCTTTGCCAATGGTTCTTCGGCCTTCCGTCGTTGACCGCCTGTATAACCGCCCATCAGTGCATCCCTCCGATTCCGAGGTAATGAGCGAGCAAATTTGTATCGGCGAGCTTATCGAAGTAACCGCGAGCGGGAACGCCGAAGCGCACACAGGCGGTGCGATGGTCGTCCAATGCCCTCTCTGACGCTGCGATGGAATGCCGGAAAATGGTTTCGACGTAGTTTTTTTGATCTGCTGGGCGCGCCGGAACTTTGCCGAACTGCATATCTGCTTGAGCCACGGTCATGAGTTCGCGAACAAGCAGATTTGTGATTTCTGCGCCGATCTCGCGGCGCAAATCGCCGATACCGAGTTGCGGATTGCGCAGGCAGACTTCCATCGCGCGTCTTACAAAGTCGAAATAGACGACGAGCGCCACTGTCTGAGAGTGGGTCGGCGCCGCTGCCGAGAACGGCAACGCGGGCAGAGGTGCAGCCGCTTCGGAAAGCCGCGAGCTCATCGCTGTGGCTCCGCGATTCTATTGCACAGAACTTCGCTCACCGATCGCGCGATTGCGTGGCGAAGAAATTCCGGCGCCGTTATTTGCTGGATTTCGGCCGCTCGTCGCAGCTGTTCTTTGGTGCCACGAGGAGCGCACGTTGCAAGGCGCTCCGGAAATTTCGGCTCGCAAGCAGGCGGTGTAAAAAAGCGCATCGCTTCTGTCATGTCGAAGCAATACGCGCGGTTTCCAGCGGATCGTTATGCCCAAAGTAGCTATGTTAGCCGCTTTAGCTATCTTGACCGCCTTTTCCACAATCTTTTTCAAGCTCAATTCGCTTCTGCAAATCTTCCAAGAGATTGCCCAGACCCAGGCCGTGGTAAAACCGGCAAATCTCGGGGCTGCTCCTATCGCCAGCCAAATAAAGGTCTAGAATTTTCCACTGTCCTTCCTGTGCCATTGCGAGAGCAGGGCGGCTGATTTCCAAATTTCCGCCCATGACCCGACGTCCGATGCGGTAGTTGTGGCACCAAGCTTTGATCGTTGCGGGGCAGCGGCCGGATTGTTTCGCCGCGGCGCGTACACTTATAGCCTCCCGCGCATCGTATGGGATGAGCGTGCTCGGGAGCTCGTCCGTGATGCTAATTGATTTGCGAATTTTCATCGGGGCGCCCCGTCCCCGCCGGAGGCACCGAGGGCACGCGCACAATTTTCAGCGAGCAATCTAGCGTAGTCTCCAGCACGACTCGACTCCGTGGCGGCAAGCCAGCATCCTCTGCGGGCTTCCCATAACCACGGAACACCGTCATGTCCGACAAACCCGCAGTCCCGCCGCCAGTCGAGAGCATTCCCAGCGTCGCAGGCGGAATTTCCGCAATCGCCAGCGCCCAAGCACCGTTTCTCTATTTCGAGAACGCTCCCTTTTTCGGCTTTCTGAACGGAATAGGGAAGATCACCATTGAGACCAGTCGACAAATCGCTCCAGCTCCGGACGGCGCGCAAGGAGTCCTGTTCGACCGGGTTCTGGTGGCCCACTTGGTGGGCAACATCCCTGCCTTGAAGAGCCTCCGCGCCGCCATCGACGGCGTCATATTGTTGGCCGAGCCAAAACCGGAAGGCCCGACGAACTAGCGCGATCGCGCTTGGTGATCGTGTTGAAATCATGCGCCACCATCAGATTTCAGATTGCAATCGTCGCCGGCGGTTGGCTGCTATTACGAACTCATGAGCGGCGGCATAAGGACGTGGTCCGGATGGTCCGACCAGCGCGCCGAGTGGTGCATCCGGATCATCGATCAGCAATGCGCTCCCGGTTATCGCTAGCTCGTCCAAGGCGTCGGCCGCACCTTCGCGCGTCGGCTTCCATCCTGGCTTATCCCGAAGGGCTTGCGCCGTCTGCCGGGCGGCATCGAGAGCGGCGCGGACACCGGCGTTGAAGGCGACAATCTCGGCACCTGTCATTGGCCGGTTTCCAAATTGAAGGTGCGCCCGCTCTTAGTCCGCGCAAAGCGCGGCCCTAATGCTTCGACCTGCTCGCCGCGCAGCCACCAAACCAGACCGCCAGGCATGTCCTGGCTTGGCAGGTCGAACAGTTCTCCCGGTGTCCATTGGAATTCGGCTGCAAGGCTTCCCCACCGATCAAGAAGCTGGCCGGTATCGTCGATTGCCTGGCGCCAGTCCGCATCAGAGATCGACAGCGGTCTTTGGCATTGAAGGCGACTATAGGCGTCGAGGAACTGCTCTGGGCAGCTCCCAGCGGCCATGGCTTTGCGTTCTTCGAGGTCGTCCAGGCTATCGGTTAAGGCTCCGTTTAAGCCCCGAAGGTGGCCAACCTTCTCGAAGGTGTCCAACGTTTCAGGTATGGACATCTTCGGGTTTTGTTGGCCACCTTCGGGAAGTGACCATTCCCAACCCTCGGTCATGCCCCGTTTAGCGGGCTTGATTCCTAAGCTCTGCTGGGCACGTCGGATCGTGCGCCATGACTGACCGCAATCGGCGCCAGCCTTCTTGACTTCCTTCGTTAGGCGGGGACCGTCCAATAGAAAATCAAGCAAGAAATCGATCGCTTCTTGAAGTTCTGAAGCGGCCTCGTCGCCGTCGGGCGCCTCCGCCACGGCAAGCATCTCTTTCGCCGTACCATCGATGCGGTCACCCCAAACAGCCACGGACGCAGTAATGTCGGGGTGCCCGGGCATCGGGACGAGGTCCAGGGAATAGGCAAAGCCGCCATCATCCGGTCCGATATTTGATTTTGCGCGAGCGAATATCCTCCTTCCCGCGGTTCCGTCCTCGGCGTCGGGTTCCTTGGCCGCCACCATGACGACCCGCGCGAGCGCGCCAAAGGCCACAGATCCGGTAATGCGCTCGATAGGCTCGCGACCGGCAGTGCCCTTTGAGAAGTGGTGGATCCCTAAGAGCGCGGCGTCGGCCTCGCGCGCAAGATCGACAAGTGGCTGTAAGGCTCGGCGCGTTTCACTATTCTTGTGTGAATCGGCCGCTACGGCCGAAACGACTGGATCGACAATAATTAACGCGGCGCCACCGGCCTTCTCGATGGCATGCCTGAGCGACACTATGTCTTTGGCCGGATCGAATGAGCGCCGCTGATTGTCTTCGATGACATGTTCGACAACAAACACCTTTTCTAGATCGGCGCCCGATGCCGATAGCCGCGGAACGAGAGTATCGGCTGGATCATCCTCGCCACTCCAGATAACGACGTTGCCCGATGTCGCGAAGCTGCCATCCGGCCACCGCTCACACGCCGAGACGGTTGCGGCAATCTTTATTGCCAGCGTGGTTTTTCCGGCTCCCGGCTGCCCCCCGATGAGCTGCATTTTACCGCGAGCGAGCCAGCCCCGCCAAACCCAAGAGATACCGACAGCCTCAATTTCTGAGGCGCGACGCAAGGAAACAGAAGACGGCGGCTGGCCCACTGAACGGTCGTCGAAGCCGCCATCTACTTGCGCGCGATACGCGCGTGCCTTTCCCGCGAAAAATTCATCGCGCCTTTCCGTTTCCCAGGTTTCGAAACCATCCGGATATTCGCTCATCGCTGGGCATTCCCGAACGCGAGCGCTTCCAGCGATTTCGTCTCACGTCGTATCGCTTCGAGATCTAGGCGAAGACTGAGCGCGGTCTTTGTGTAGAGTGCGACCTTTTCTAGGCTATATGAGATCCCGGCGTCGTCGCCGGCCTCGGCGAAGTCAGCAACAATGTTCGCATAGATGCCGATGAAGTAAGTTTGCGCGTGTATCAATTCGCGCAGTTCAGCCGCGCGCTCGATCTGGCCTAGAGAAAGGTTGGCGGTCGCCTTGGTCCGCGCCGGCGCGTTCATCGGAACACCCCGACCGTTGAGGCTGCGAGCAAAGTGGGATCGGCACTATCCATCAAATCGGGGTGCGCGACAAAATCGATCAGCTGATCGCCACTACGCATGATATCGAGCGCGTCACGGCGCATTGCTCCCACTCTTCGATCCAGAATGGCGTCGGAAAAGAACAATTGGCCACCGCGGCGCCTGAACGATACGAGGTTGCTCATGGCGAGCCTCCTTGCTCCAACGCCATGTTCACAAGACCATTGATGAGCCGCTTCTCGCTCTCCTCGGCCGCCATTAGAACTTGGTACTGATGTGGTGGCAGATGAGCTTGGATCGCATCTTCGACGATCGTCCGCAGGCGCCCTGGCTCGATCGCATCCATCTCAACGGAAATGTCGCCGAAGCCTCTGGCGCGCGAATCGGTTGCTTTCGTCGGCCTAGTCGGCAGACGCCATTCCTCTATTTGGCCAACGGTGACGGCGAGCCGCTCGAAATGGATATCGGCACCTGGCGCCAGCTTTCGCAACGTGGCCTCGATCCTTTCTCCCGCATTGACGCCAGAGGGATCAAAATCACCTAGGTGGTAGATGTAAGTGGGAACTTCGATGGTGCCGATATATTCCGCGGCACTGTGAAGAAAGCTCAGGCTCGCGTAGCCGCGCGCCACCATGAGCGGCACGTCGTATAGCGTTGTGATCGGTAGGATTGAGCCGGCAAGTGCGTCCTTCTCCAGCCAAATTTCAACGTATGCGTCGCTCTGATCCCACAGCGACTTTCGGTAGAGGCGCGCCGTCTCGAAAAGCGCCTCCTTGACGTTGCTGAAGGTGCGCGGCTTGCGCTGCCACCTGGTATTATCCACCAGCCACGCATACGGAAGCATGCCGCTGTGCCGCATCTGAACGAGCTGGGTCTGAACCTTGACATATCCGGCTTCGTTCTTCTCAACGAGGCCATGGATCGTCGCCTGATAGAAAACCTGCCGCACCGTCATCGGCTTCATGGCAGCGACGATGGCGTGAAGCGCCTGGCGGCGCCTCTCGACTTCCGACTTGGTGGAGCGAACTCGTTTTAGTGGGCTAGCCTGATAAAGGGGAGCGCCGGTCATCGCGCCGGTCATCGCGCCGGCCCTCCGGCGTGCTCGACGATGGCTGCGACGAACGCATCCCAATAAGCGGCGCTATTTTGCTTTGCCTCGGAAATGATTTTGCGACACGCCGAGCGGTTACCGCCATCCGGCAATTCCCAGAGGAAGTCGGGCCTACCGTTATCGCGACGGGTGATCGTGAAGCGAGCGCCGTTGGCGAGCATCTCCGCGACGGCACGTCGGGCGTCGCTTTCCACACTGGAAGGTCGCTCGACTGCTGTATCGATTGAAAGCATTGGCATCTCCTTTTTCGAAGATGCCGGCGCCAAAGGCTTGCAACCGCTCGCAAGAAGTCGTATCTGTTGATTTGCCAGAACGTGATACGAATTTCGCGCCGGTCTCCCTTGGGGGCCGGCGTTTCTTTAGGCGACTCTCGGAATCTCTGGCGATACCAATTTCAATAGCGCCTCGGCCGCTTCGATGGGAATGAGCCGGCGCTTTCCAATAAGTACGGTGCTGAGGGCACCATTGTTGATAAGCTTGTAAGTGGTCGTCCGGCTAAGGCGATATGCCTTGATGAACTCGTTCACCGTCAGGACGCGTTGGGAATTGGTCGTCATTGGTTATCTCCATTTTGAGATAATCCCGTACTATTCCCAGCCATTCGCGGTTGGCAAAATGCTTTTAATGCAAAAAACGAGCGCAATTTTGCAGTGATATTCCTTAAGCCTCGGACTGCGGTAAGCCCCGGGCTGTCCGGTAAAGGGTGGAGTGCCGAACCTTGTATGGCTCAGGGAAGCCACCGTCGGGGAAGACCTCATTCATACGTCTAATGCAGCCTTCGACGTAGCGGGGCGACTTCCTTAGCCTTTTTGCTATGTCTGTTACGACATTCTTGCGTTGCTCGCCGGCCGCCTGGGCATCCGAAACCGCCAAAGCGATTGTTAGATAAGCCGTGTGATTTTTGGCTTTCCTCTGAATACGCTGCGGACGGTGAAATACCAACTTACCTATAGAGTCTGGGTCGATTGTCTCCCATAGATCGATCCCCGGATTTAGCATCTTTGCTAGTCTCATACGGACCCATTCTGGGATCGAAGGAGACGCGTGCAACAGTGCGCCCAATGGTGCGGTATCGCCGTTCACCATGGCGTCTAATGCAGCTACCCAGCGTTCGGTCTCTGCCCAGCCTTCGACTTTGGGCCCGTCAAGAATCATTCCACCGGTCTCGCGCAGACGCTGCGGAATGATAGCAAATGGTCATGGACGTGGACAGCCTGACCGAGCCTAGTCCGCGCAATTAGATTCTAGGAATCCACTGGTTTGGCCTATGGGCCAACCCCTGACGGCGGCAAATGCACTCGAGCGAACCACAGCACAGCATAGTCGCGGGGATCGAGGCTATCCCTCATCGCCCCTCGCAACATGCGGCCAATGTAATCAGGAAACCCTTCATCCGAGTTTCGCTGAGTGTCGAGCTTTAACTCGACCCTGCCAAGCACAACTGCCAAGGCACGCGCTCGATCCTCGTCCGTGATCGGCTTAGGTGACTCCATTTTCTGTCCCTTTCCGATGCTGAATAGCTGCATAGAGCGACGGAGGTACCGGCTCACCAGTGTTGAGAACGCGCTTAAGGCGCTCTCTCGTAGGCCCTTTCGACACTGATAGACCAACAGCCGCCTCCGCTTCAGCGATCATCTTCCCGATTGCTTGCGCGACTTCGGGTGGGGTCATGCGCTGCGACGTCTGCACTTCGAGGGGGCCCTTCTCAGGTCCGGAATGCTCGATTGCCGAGAGCTTGGGATGCACGTAATTCGCAGCGCTTTTCGCAGCGTCCAAACGCACGTGAAGCTCGGCTTTCTCATCCCTCATGACTTCGAGCAGGAAATCGAGTGGAGCCAGACCCGAAGCCACTACCGCTGCTGCTTTAGCAGCAGTCGCTCTGTTCGGAGTCCCCCTTTTCCTTCCTCCGGTTTTCCGAAGCCCTCGTGGTCTACCCATTTTCTATTCGCAATCTAGTTCAGAGATCTGAGCAAACGAAAACACTCGCGGAAATACACCGAGCGCGAACTCTTCAGCTGCTCTGGACCATCTCTACGCCAAAACTAGGTATCCTGACGCGGTCAGGAACGCTGGCCTGTCGAACCGAAAAATACGACAGAAGTCCCGAGAAAAAGCCGGTCGGTACATCACTTCGGAGCGCCGAAATGCCTGTGACCCGGATCGCTGTTCGGCAGTAGCAAACTTATACACGAACGAGGGTACTCAGGCAACGGCAACGCACAGAGTTTCCCCGAGGGACTTGACCACTTACCGGCTTCCTAAATTCCATCGCTCGGGGGGCGGATGCCGACCCAAACTTCTGGGCCGACTAAAAAATCATTATTTGACGACGACTTTATACGCAGCGGCGCGAATCTCCGCGTCTGTAGATCGCAATGTACTCTGCGTGCCGGTTGATTGTTGTTGATCGAGTCCATCCACAGCGAAGACATAAAAACCACCCCCCGCGCGAGGAAAGATTGAGTATAGACCCATTACGGTCTTACCATCAGAATTACACGATGTGAAAAGACGAAGGATTTTGGTGTTGGTTTCGTCGGATACACTACCCGACAGAAACTTTCCTTTACATCCCTTTGAATCTCGGTCGATGACGCTGGCGTTAAGATCCTCCGCCGACAGATTACTGTCGGCCGCGATCACATTCACCGTCCCCACTTCCTGTGGCGTCCTCCAAGCGGCATCCGCACCAAGCTGTTTTGCGTCAGCAGGATTCATGATCGTAAAGCCCGATACGGCCGCCTGACTGAGCACATTTGCAATTAGGGTAGTCGCCTCGGTTTCTCGTGCCGAACTTGCATCGTCCGAGGATGGCGGAACGGCTGCATTCACATTGGAGGGCGGTGCCACTTGTGGCTCAAATGGATTTGCGGCTTGAACGGGTGGGGGAGCCAAATGATTGTGGACGCAGGCCACAAGAATCGGCAGAATCTGCGACGTGCCAGTGAGATTAAATTGAAATGTCTGACCGGCCCCGAACACCGTGAGCATATAACCCCGCCGGAACACATTAAAAAGTGCGGTGCTGTCAGCGAGAGGAACCTCAACCATTATGTTTTTGACAGCAATCGCTGTCGCGTTCAGTGCGGGTATCTGGTCTACGGTGAAAGCTATCGGGTAGCGGGAGCCAACTTGGAGATTCCACTGCGGGTTTGCGAACGCTATGCTCCAACCGTAGCTACGATTGACAGCGAACCCCATAAGGATGCCGCTTTTATAGCTGGCGATCGCAGCGCAGTGAGAAAATTCCCCCGTCTGATCGTTAGAGTATGCTCCGGCAGTCCAATTGCCGATCTGCACGCTGTTTAGCGTAGCAGCGTGCGCAGCGCTCATGAGAGACAAGAGCGCAGAAATAGCTAAAGCGCGTCGCACAAAAACCATCCGATCCCGTGTCCCCACTGGGCGGCAGATAATGAAACTACAGCACATGCCAGAAAGCAAGGTGTTCCCCCGTCAGTCTATGCATCAGCGGCGGGTCGGGGCCATGCGGAACGAGCAGCTTATTATTTCATTTTGTGTGTGATTGCCGGCAGTTGGGTAAGGGGTTAGTTGGACGTTGTTGGCTAGAACCTTCGCATCATGGCCATCACCGAACCCGCTTTACCGTCCACGTGTCGAACTCTTTTCCGACGCGTACAAGCAACGCGGGGGCGTTCCCTTCGCTGATATCAAGGCAGCTCACGTTATAGACATACTCGCTGCCCTCGACGCTGTGCAGGCCCACCACCCAAGCCGCTGCGAAAAGTAGCGGCTCGGGCAAGTGCCGCGCCACTCTGTTGGGGAACCATGTCCCGGCGCCTGCCTCCAAAAACACAATCAGCATCTTTCCAGCCGCGTAGGCCGCACCACCCTTGGCGCGCTTATGCTCTATCGCTTTCAAGATAAGCGCCTCGGCATCTCCGGTTTCGCCCGGACGCAATCGCGGCACCATGACGTGCTCGGTCGGCCATGTCTCGCCCGTCGCGCTGTCGCAGATGATTCCGTCGCCCCCGAGCGGATCGCTGCTGAACGTCAGTTCACGATTACCGGTGGCGTTGATTGCGACACACAGTAGCCAATTAGCCAATATCTCACGGGATCGCATGGCGCCGAACTTGCCGAATGGTTTCCCAATCTGAAGGTGCTCGCCGTTGCGGATGAACGGTTCAAGCTCCTTGAGCGCAACAGCCAAACTCTTAAAGCGTGTGACCAAGTATTTCATGGATCAGGACCAATTGCCTATATGGCGACGCTAAAGATCGAACCGATCACGGTGCAATCTCAGGGCAATCGCCCTGTGGTGATTACTGGCATAAGGCCCACCGATCCGGACTGCATTGTCGGCCAATATTGGAAAAATCACGTGGACGGTCCCTATGACGCCGTTTGGAATTTATCCGACCTAATGCGCGACGGATCAGATCCGCTTAATTTGAACATGAAGAACGATGAATTGGCCGACCTGGAGACGCTGCTTATCAACTTGGGAGCAAGAAAATAATGCCCCCCGGTCCTAAGGGCGAAAAGCGCCCCGCCGACGTTATCGGAGCCGCCGTCATGGCCGGCCAAGATCGCGACAGAGGAGATCGAGGACCAGTTTCCTCGTAAGAAATCCGCAGGCTGTCGCGATGATCGATGCAGCTAATCCGGTTGGGGCCAAGCAGGGCCATACAAAAAAGCTGCCGCTTGAACCGGCAATTCTCGATTCGCCCGTCAAATAGCTGCGGTACTATGGTGAGCAGTCTTCGCTTGTGGAGGTAAAGAAACGTAGGGAGAAAACACCATGGCTAAAGATCCCCCCTATCATACGAATTCAGAGGAATATCCGCCGGAGCACCGGAATGTGCATCACGATCACAATAACTGCGAAGATGGAAAGCGCATCAAGCCGCAGCATCGGGTAAACGGAACGGGCGGCAAACCGCTCTGCAAAGTTTGCGCGAAGATGCACTAATAGACGCGTTCACGAAATGTAATTTCCCAATATGGACCTGTCGGCAGGTTCTGATCGAGGATGTCCCATACACGCCGTAGGGCGCTAATTGGAAGCCCGTTATCGAGACATACCCCTACGGCGTACCATCCCGCAGCTATCGAGCCGTGAAACCGCACGGTGGGTTCTGGATAAGCGTGACCTTCGCCTCCCTCGCATGATTCAAACGTCTCGACGCCGTTCGCTTGAAGCGTCCTGACGGCTTTCTCGATACCGCGATCAAGTTTTCCTGGAACCGGACGCGACGTAGCTGTCCTTTTGGTTCTCAACAAGTAAGACGCTCCTATGCCAGACGATGATCCAGAAAAATTGTCACGCCTGATCTCCGACGCGAAGCGCATTGCGAAATCTCGCAAGCTCTCGACTCTCGTCTATCTCTTGGAACTGGCGGCAATCGAACTCGCCAAAACAGAAGAGCCGCCACCAAGGCCTCATTCGACACCTAAGCCGTATGGGCCGTTTGGGCGCCGCCGGGGTCCGTAGCTGTCGCTCCCCAAGAAATTTCAATCAGCCGCTCTTGGCGCCGAGCCCGGGCGTTGGGTGACGGCTATCGCCTCGCTTATTTTCGCGGCGCACATAAGCGATCAGCGCCTCCGGATGCTGCAATTTGACTTTGAGAGCAGCGATTAAGGCATCTTCCGCATCCACGACAACGTGGCTCGCCTTCCCTTGTGCCCTGTGCCCGACCGCAAATTGCAAGCTGCGCGCTCCTGCGTTCAATGCTCAAAATATAGCGCGTTTTCCCAACAGCGCGAGCTCGAAAATCAGCAGGAACAGCACGGGATATTGACCGTAGGCAACGATGCCCCCCGCATGGCATTGACCAGACGATAACCGGCCCCGAGGTCATAGTGCGCAGCGAAGTCGAGATTGAAGGCGTAGAACATGGCGAAGGTGAAATTCCGCGCCCATTGCGAGGTGTCATAGACCAGCAGCCCGCGGCGGCAGCCGAATTCGCGCAGCCGCGCGGCGAGGTGTGCTGTGTCGATCAACTCGACGAGGACGAAGACCACGATGTCACACAGCCAAAGAGCTAAGAGGCTCGATGTGGTAAAGAGTCCACTGACGACAGCGGCCACCCCGGTGATGGATATCGCGCCGTGCAGGATGCAATTCGTGTTGTCCCAATCGGTTGCAATCCGCCAGCGCTCCCATTCTGCATAGCGCCGGAGGACAAGGCAGAGTGCGACGACGTAGAACGCGATTCCCAGGCCCAACAGCGCCACGGCAGTGGAATGAATCGCCGACACGCCAGGGAAGAGCCGAAATGCCAACACAGCAACTGCCTGAGTCGCGACGGTCGAAAGCAGGATGATGCCGTTCGGGTGAAGTTCGGGGCGCGCGGCGAGGCGAACAAGATTTGCAAGTGCCCGTGGAATGAACCAAACCCAAAGGGCAAAGCCGAGGACGAAGAATATCCGGGCCATCCAAAAGGTCTCCGGCATCGCGAGATTTATCATACGGGCTAGCACCATCGTTGCCGCAACCCATGTGCCGATGCCGAAACTCGCGATCAACGGATCGGTAAAGACTGACATGCCGCTTTTGCGCGCCTCGCGAAGAATCGCGAAGCCAATGGCGAGCCAAGTCACGGCCAAAAGCGCCGTCAGCGGCCTCGTCATTGCGGCGCCCCCGGGCAGCTGCTGGAGCGACGCCGCTCCGAAACTTCCGCCGGCCATGACGATGGCGCCAATCGCCGGTGCCGGCTTTCCCAGTAGCTTAATTGGCACGGGTCGTGCCCTTCCTCAGCCTCACCCCGCGCCTCTCAGATCCAGCATCTCACTTCCGCAGGTATCCCTTGGCCTTGAGCCAATCCACAAGGATCTTCTCGATCAATGAGGAGACTGAGCGCACGTCACTTTTAGCGGCCTTTTCCAACGCGGCTTTAGTTTCGGGCTGAACGCGTACCCCCAGCGGACTGGTCTTGGTCATTGTATGAAAAATACCTACATTGTTATTGACAACATCGTAGGGAAAGTGTAGCACATATAAAGCGGGCCGCAACGGTGGTGGAACACCGAAGCAGCCCTAACCACCGCCATGTTGGAGGACAGGCAATGGCTACTTCCCAGAATA
>JBAUGC010000082.1:0-7173 GCA_049679485.1 Xanthobacteraceae bacterium | reverse complement strand
GCCTTTGCGGCCATTCGCGCCGACTGGGTAGCCCGTGCCGCCGGGATCGGCGGCGAGATGCGGGTCCGGCTGCCTGATCGCGAGTTGCTCGGCCGCGGCGAAGCGCTCGACGAGCATGGCCGGCTGCTGCTGCGCCTAGCTGATGGCAGCGTGGAGGCGATTGCGGCCGGCGAGGTCTTCCCCCTGGGGGCAGCGGCCGCCGGTATTCCGGCGACCGGGCGCGCCAGCTGATGCCTGACAGCGAGCTATTGTTCGCGCCGCTCGGCGGCATCGGCGAGATCGGGATGAATCTTTCGGTCTACGGCATCGGCGACGGCCGGCGGCGTCAATGGCTGATTGTCGATTGCGGCGTATCGTTTGCTTCCGAAGAGCATCTGCCCGGAATCGATCTGATCCTGCCGGACATCCGCTTTCTGATCGAGCAGCGGCGCAACCTCGTCGGCCTCGTGCTGACCCACGCCCACGAAGACCACATGGGTGCGCTGCTCGACCTGTGGCCGCGCCTGAATGTGCCGCTCTATGCCTCGCCGTTTGCTGCCGCATTGTTTGAAGCCCGCCGCCTGTCCGAGCCCGGCGCACCGAAAATCCCGGTGAACGTCGTGCCCGTGGGAGGACATTTGACGCTCGGGCCGTTCGGGATCGACTTCATCAACGTAGCGCACTCGATCCCGGAATCGAATGCGCTTGCCATCCGCACGCCGCTAGGGACCGTGCTGCACACTGGCGACTGGAAGATCGATCAGACCCCGCTGATCGGTGCGCCGACGGATCGGACGAAGCTAACGGCACTCGGCGATGCCGGCGTGCTGGCGCTCATTGGCGATTCCACCAACGCGGTGCGCGACGGCCGCTCGCCGTCGGAAACGGACGTGGCGAAAACGCTGACCGAGCTTATTCGCACCGCGCCGGCGCGTGTGGCGGTAACCACGTTCGCCTCCCACGTCGGGCGGATCCGGGCCGTCGCCGATGCCGCGCGGCTCGCCGAGCGCGAGGTCGTGGTGGTCGGCCGCGCCATGGAGCGCGTCGTCCAGGTCGCGCGCGAGACCGGCTATCTCGACGGCGTTCAGGATTTCCGCGCTGCCGAGAGCTACGGCTATTTGCCGCCCGACAAAGTTCTGGCGCTGTGCACCGGCAGCCAGGGCGAGCCGAGGGCGGCGCTTGCCCGCATCGCCGAGGACGAACATCCGGAAGTTACGCTGACACGCGGCGACCGTGTGATCTTTTCCGCCCGCACCATCCCCGGCAACGAGAAGGCGGTCGCACGCGTGATCAACGGCCTGGTCGGGCAGGGCGTCGAAGTCATCACCGACCGCAATCACCTGGTGCATGTCTCCGGGCACCCGCGGCGGGATGAGCTGCGCGACATGATCGGCTGGGTGCGGCCGCAAATCCTGATCCCGGCCCACGGCGAAGCACTGCATTTGGCCGAACACGCCGAGCTCGCCCGCGCTGCCGGCGTTCCGCAGGTTCTGATCTGCCGCAACGGCGACCTGGTTCGGCTCGCGCCCGGGCCGGCGGAAATCATCGACGAGGTGCCGTCGGGCCGGCTGTACAAGGACGGCGCGCTGCTGCTTAACGCCGAAGCGCGGACGGTGGCGGCGCGGCGGCGGCTTTCTTTCGCCGGCGTGGTCTCCGTCGCGCTGGCCTTAAGCGAAAAAGGCCAGCTCATGGCCGACCCGGAGATCGAGCTGATCGGCATTCCACACGCTGATGCCGGCGGTCGGCCGATGGAAGAGATTGCCCGCGATGCCATTAAAGAGGCATTCGCGGCGCTGCCGAAACCGCGGCTGCGCGATCCCGACGAGGTTGCCGAGGCAGTCCGGCGCGCGGTGCGCTCCGCAATTGCCGAGCGCTGGAACAAAAAGCCGATCTGCCATGTCCACGTCCTCCTGGTGTAGGATCGGGTGAGCGCGGCGAAGCCCATCGTTGCAGGAGACCAAAGTATGATCGGCAGGCTCAATCACGTGGCCATCGCAGTGCGCGATATCGGCGAGGCGGCCGCGGTTTATCGGGACGTTCTCGGCGCCGATGTTTCGGGAGCTGTGCCGCAACCGGACCACGGTGTGACCACCGTATTCATCACGCTGCCGAATACCAAGATCGAACTGCTCGAACCGCTCGGCGAGAACTCGCCGATCGCAAAATTCCTCGAGCGCAGTCCCGACGGCGGCATGCACCACGTCTGCTACGAGGTCGACGACATCCGCGCCGCGCGCGATGCGCTCAAGGCTTCAGGCGCGCGCGTGCTTGGCGATGGCGAGCCCCGCATCGGCGCGCACGGCAAACCGGTACTGTTCCTGCATCCAAAGGATTTTTCCGGGACGCTGGTCGAACTGGAACAGCGCTGACATGCCGGTCACGACCGCCGTCGCCGTCTTTTTCCTGATCTGGTGGGTGGTGCTGTTCGCGGTGCTGCCGTGGGGAATTCGCAGCCAGCACGAGGGCGGCGAGGTGGTCCCGGGCACCGACCCGGGCGCCCCGACGGCACCCAGCCTGGGCCGTAAGCTTCTATGGACGACGCTCGTCTCGGCGGTGATTTTTGCCGCTTTCTATGTCGTCTATGCCGACCACTTGGTGACGCTCGAAGGCTTGGTTCGGCCATTCGGCATGCGCTGACCCCTGACGCACAAAAAAATAGCAGGGCGAACGCCCTGCTTAAAAATGATAACCTGATCTTTGATCCGCGCCTTTGCTCCCGATTTTTGTGATTTTCAGCTAGGCGGCAGCGTTGAATTCGCGCCTCCGGACCATCCTCCCAAGACTTGGACCGCTTTCCCGGACGCAGAACGCAAATTCCAGCGTCGGGATTGCGCGACCTTCGTACTCGATCTTTTGTCCAATGTCATCATCTTACCGGCTGTCCGTGACAAAAAAATTTAACTGTCTGCCGTTTTATGGGACCCGATGCTCCGCCGAACCGCCCTCTTGTAATTCCAGCCCCATTGGTACAACGACATTTCATGCGCCTTTCCCGATACTTCATGCCCATCCTGCGTGAAACCCCGAAAGAAGCGGAGATCGTTTCCCACCGCTTGATGCTGCGCGCCGGCATGATCCGGCAGGAGGCGGCCGGCATTTACGCCTTCCTGCCGCTGGGGCTGCGCGTCCTCGACAAGGTGTGCCGGATCGTGCGCGAGGAGCAGAACCGCTCAGGCGCCATCGAGCTGTTGATGCCCACGATCCAGTCTGCGGATCTGTGGCGCGAGAGCGGCCGCTATGAGGCTTACGGCAAGGAGATGCTGCGCATCACTGATCGCCACGAGCGCGAGATGCTTTACGGGCCGACCAACGAGGAGATGATCACGGAGATCTTCCGTGCTTACATGCGGTCCTACAAGGATCTGCCGCTCAACCTCTATCACCTGCAGTGGAAGTTCCGCGACGAAGTGCGGCCACGGTTCGGGCTGATGCGCGGGCGTGAGTTCCTGATGAAGGACGCGTATTCGTTCGACGTCGATTTTGCCGGCGCCAAGCACGCCTACAACCGTATGTTCGTCGCGTACCTGCGCACCTTCGCGCGGATGGGATTGCAATCGATCCCGATGGTGGCGGAAAGCGGCCCGATTGGGGGCAATCTTTCGCATGAATTCATTGTGCTGGCCGACACCGGCGAAAGCGAGGTGTTTTGCCACCGCGATTATCTCGATTTCACCGTCCCCGGAGCGGACGTGGATTTCAACGGCATCTCCGGTTTGCAGGGGATCGTGGACAAATGGACGGAGCTTTATGCGGCGACTTCAGAAAAGCACGACGCCGCGGCTTTCGCCAAAATCCCGCCGGACAAGCAAATCTCGGCGCGAGGCATTGAAGTTGGCCAAGTATTCTACTTCGGAACCAAATATTCCGAACCGATGAAGGCCCTGGTTGCCGGTCACGATGGTGTCGAGCGGCCGGTGCATATGGGCTCTTATGGTATCGGACCGACCAGATTGGTTGCTGCCCTGATCGAGGTGTTTCACGACGACGCCGGGATCAAATGGCCCGAGGCCGTGGCGCCTTTCTCTGTGGCGATCCTCAATCTCAAACAGGGCGCTACTGATACCGATCCGGCCTGCGAAGAACTCTACCGCGCGCTCTCTGCAGGGGGAATCGATACCCTCTACCACGATCTCGACGAACGGCCCGGCTCGAAATTCGCAACCGCCGATCTGATCGGCGTCCCCTGGCAGATCCTGGTCGGGCCGCGCGGCTTGGCCGAAGGCAAAGTCGAGGTCAAGCGCCGCTCCGATGGATCGCGGGAACTCATGACGCCAGCCGACGCGCTCAACCGGCTCGGCGCGTGACTGGCGTCAAAGCTGTGCGCCGCCGCGCCGTTGCGACATGTTGGGCGGCTTGAATCCGCCAGAATCATGTGAAACTCCGGTTCCTCGCGGGGACCACACATTGATGCGAGAGCCGACCGGCACTCATCCTTTCGCGCCTTTCGAGTGGATGCTGTCGCTGCGCTACCTGCGTGCGCGGCGCAAAGAAGGATTCATCTCGGTCATCGCCGGCTTCTCCTTTCTCGGCATCATGCTCGGCGTGGCGACGCTGATCATCGTCATGGCGGTGATGAACGGGTTCCGCCAGGAGCTGCTGGACAAGATCCTCGGCCTCAACGGTCACCTGCTGATCCAGCCGCTCGAATCCCCGCTGACCGATTGGCAGGCGGTTGCCGCCCGCGTCGCCAAAGTCCCGGGCGTGCGGCTCGCCGCGCCGATCGTCGAGGGGCAGGCGCTGGCGTCGTCACCGTTCAGCGCCTCGGGCGTCCTGGTCCGCGGCATCCGATCGAGCGATTTGTCGAAACTTTCCTCAATTGCCAGGAACATCAAGCAGGGAACGCTCGAAGGCTTTGACCAAGGGCAGGGGATTGCGATCGGCAGTCGGCTGGCTGAGCAGCTTTCAGTGCGGGCCGGCGACAATCTCACACTGGTGGCGCCACGCGGTGCGGTCACGCCGATGGGTACGACGCCGCGCATCAAGGCTTACAAGATCGCGGCGGTGTTCGAGATCGGCATGTCGGAATACGACTCTGCCTTCGTGTTCATGCCCCTGACGGAGGCACAGGCCTATTTCAATCGCGCCGGCGATGTGACCGCGATCGAGGTCTATACCGACGATCCCGATCGGGTCGACCACTACCGGGCGCTCATCACCGATGCCGCGGCGCGGCCGATCTACATGATCGACTGGCGCCAGCGCAACGCCACGTTCTTCAACGCGCTGCAGGTCGAGCGCAACGTCATGTTCTTGATCCTGACGCTGATCGTATTGGTGGCGGCGCTCAATATCGTCTCCGGCATGATCATGCTGGTGAAGGATAAAGGCAGCGACATTGCCATCCTGCGTACCATGGGCGCCACCCAAGGCGCGATCATGCGCATTTTTCTGATTACCGGCGCTTCGATCGGTGTGGTCGGCACCGCGGTCGGATTCCTGCTGGGCACGATTATCTGCCTCAATATCGAATCAATCCGCCATTTTCTGTCGTGGCTCACCAACACCGAGCTGTTCTCGCCCGAGCTCTATTTCCTGTCCCGGCTCCCCGCCGACATGAACGCCGGCGAAACCACGGCCGTGGTCGTGATGGCGCTAGGCCTGTCGCTGTTGGCGACGCTCTATCCGTCGTGGCGGGCGGCGCGGCTCGATCCCGTGGAAGCGCTGCGTTACGAGTGATCGCACAATGGACGACACCACAGCGAGTACTGCCATTGTGGCGCCTGCGCCAGCGGCCGGCAGCGAACAGCATCCGATCGTATTCCTGCATGAGGTCACCCGGCGGTTCCGCCAGGGCGATTCCACGCTCGAGATTCTCAAAGGCGCCGAGCTTGCAGTCTGGCCGGGACAAACGGTGGCGCTGGTCGCGCCTTCCGGCGCGGGGAAATCGACGCTGCTGCATATCGCCGGCCTTCTCGAACATGCCGACGGCGGCGAAGTCTACCTGGATTCAGTTGCCACCTCGCACATGAGCGACGCCGCGCGCACCCGGATCCGGCGCGCCGATATCGGCTTCGTCTACCAGTTTCACCATCTGCTGCCGGAATTCTCCGCCGTGGAGAACGTGATGCTACCACAGATGATCCGCGGGCTGAATCGCGCTGAGGCGCAGGCGCGTGCCGCCGAACTATTGAGCTATCTCGGTCTCAAGGAGCGTCTGACGCACCGGCCGGCGGAACTGTCGGGCGGCGAGCAGCAGCGCGTCGCCATTGCGCGCGCCGTTGCGAATGCACCGCGCATCCTGCTCGCCGACGAGCCGACCGGCAACCTCGATCTGCGCACGTCGGAGCGGGTCTTTGGCGCGCTCGATCAGTTGGTCCGCGCATCGGGCCTCGCCGCCATCCTCGCCACCCACAATCTCGACATCGCCGCGCAGATGGACCGTCGCGTAACCATCCGCGACGGCGTGGTGGTTGAACTGACCTGAGACCGTCCGGTCGGCAGCCCCGACGCCGCACTGAAAAGGCAAGCCGCCCAAGGGCGGCCTTGCTGCAGATTAATCACGCCGCCGATTTTTCGCTCAGCAGGGAATGCCCCAACGGGCGGCTACCTTAGCCCCCTTGCTGAAGCTCGGTTAGAACGCCAGCGCTCCGTCGCCGCCGAGGCGAGCACAGATTTGTTTCACGAATGATTCCATCCGCAATGATGGCGGTTAACCCTGACCGCCACAATTGAAAGCGACCCAAACCGCGCACGCTTGACGGTAGTGGGTCAGTTTGAATAAGGCAGCCCGTTTTCGGGCTTGCGACCTAGGCGGAGCGGCGCATATTCGCGGTCATGGCGGACTGCGAAATGAAAATCCGCGGCCAATGGCAGCGCGTCAGCCTACGGCTTGCCTTAGGACTTGATGCCGCCCGCATTAAGCGGTGCCCGGAATGTCATGGCCGGGTGAGGGCACACAAAGCGAATATCGATCCGCCAGCTATTGCCCATTTTGAACATTTCGAGGCACATCCCGGTTGCTCGTATATTGGCAATAACTTTGACGGCAACCGCCGACCCCATCCAAAGCCGCGCACATGACCAAGCCCCCCAAACGCCCTAAGGACTTCTCCCAAGCTGCCAAGCTGGTCATCGACGTAGCAACCGGGCAGCGCGAGGATCGGCCTCCTACGCCAGAAGAACGAGGCAAGGACCCAGCAGCAGCGGCACTGGGGCGAAAGGGCGGGACAGCGCGGGCGACAAAAATGACTCCAG
>JBAUGC010000081.1:0-13847 GCA_049679485.1 Xanthobacteraceae bacterium | reverse complement strand
AAGTTGAGGCCGCGCCGGCGACTTAGGCCGCTGACGATTTGTGCCGGGCCAGCACCTGATCGCGCAAGATGTGCCGGCGTATCTTCCCCGTGCCGGTCATGGGGAATTCCTCGAAGCGCTCGATCGTCTCCGGTAATTTGTAATCGGCGATCTGCCCTTTGAGGAACGTCACTGCCTCATCCAGTGAAAGTTCGCGTCCGGATTTGGGAATAACGCACAGGCAATTGCGTTCGCCGAGCCGCACATCGGGCAATCCGACCATTGCCGCATGCATCACGCTCGGATGGGTGTAGAGAATTTCCTCCACCTCGCGCGGAAAGAACTTCTTGCCGCCGCGATTGATGATCTCCTTGCTGCGCCCGGACAGCTGAACGTTCCCCGCGGCGTCGACAAAGCGGCCGAGATCGCCGGTGCGGAACCAGCCGTCTTCGGTAAATGACGCGGCGTTGGCGGCCGGATTGTTGTGATAGCCGAGATGGACCGACGGCCCGCGCGCGGCGACTTCGCCGACATCGCCGTAGGCCACGTCGTTGCCGGCGCTGTTGAGAATGCGAATTTCCATGTCGCCGACGAGGCGGCCGATGGTGCCATTGACCTTCTCCGGATCGTCGGCGAAGCGGGTATAGGTGTGGAAGCCGGTTTCCAGCATGCCGTAGAGTTCGATCAGATGGCCCTTGGCGCGCGCCTGATAATCGCGAATGGTCTCGATCGCGGCCGACGCGCCGCCGGTGATCACCACGCGCAGCGATGACAGATCGAAGCGGCCAAGCTCGGGCTCGGCGAGCATGGAGACGATTACCGCCGGCGCCGTCGGAATATAGCTGACGCGCTCGCGCTCGATGATCTCCAGCGCCGCCTTGGCGGAAAAACGCTCCATCAGCACGGTGCGCGCGCCGGCCATGATGGTCTGCATCAGCGTGATGTAACCCCAGTTGAGCCCGACCGGCAGATAGGTCAGCAGAACGTCGCGCTCGGTCACTTCCATGTCTCGGTTCAACAGCCACGGCGCGTAGATCGTGGTGTTGAAGCTGTGCAGCACGCATTTCGGATCGCCGGTCGTGCCGGAAGTAAAGGCCATGCGGCAGACCTCGTTCGGGTCCATGTGCACGCGATGATTGGCCGCAAGCGGCGGACAGGATCGCAACTCGTCGAGGCTGTGAATGCCGTCGGCCGCCTCGCCGGCGACGATCAAATGCGCGAGGCCCGGCACTGAAGTGCGCAGGCCTTTGGCCATCGACAGAAAATCGAAGCCGCGAAACTCGTGGGGAAAGACGTAAGCCCGGCTGCCGGAAAATTTCAGGATGTAGTCGAGCTCGCGGGCGCGGAAGTCGGGATTGACCTTGTTGGCGATCGCTCCGATCAGTTCGAGCGCGAAGAAAGCGACCGCGAATTCGATCCAGTTCGGCAACTGCACGGTGACGACGTCGCCGTGCTTGATGCCGATGCGGCGATAAAGCTCGGCGCAGCGCAGCACTTCGTCCTTGAGCGCGCCGTAGCTGATGCGGCGGCGGGCGTCGGCGAACACCTCGCGGTCGGGATGCGCCGCCGCGCGCTCCTCGATGAATTCGAAGAAGGTCTTGTTGGTCCACAAGCCTGACGCGGTATAACGCTGCGCGAGTTCGGGCTTGACCATGTTCACGTAGGTCATTGTACTCCCCCTCAGCGAAGGCCGCGAAACAAGCCGCCGTCGACCTGGATCGCCGTCCCGGTGATGTAGTTGCCGCGCGGCGAGACCAGAAAGGCGACGATGTTCGCGATATCTTCGACGGTGCCGATGCGCTGCATCGCAATTTCGCCCGCAAGCTTTTCGCGCATGACTTTTGGATCCTGGCTGTCGGCGGCGAAGACTTTTTGCAGCCGTTCGGTTTCGATGTAGCCCGGACAGATGGTGTTGACGTTGATGCCGGCAGCGGCGAGCTCAAGCGACAGTGTCTTGGCGTATCCGATCACCGCGTCCCAGGTCGCCACCGAAAGCCCGAAGCCGGCGATCGGCTGGATCGCGGAGATCGCCGTGATGTTGAGCACACTGCCGCCATGGCGCGCCTTCATGTGCGGCACCGCGGCGCGGCACATGCGCACCACATACATCAGATTACGCTCGATCGCGTCGTGCCAGGCTTTGTCGTCAAATTTTATCAGCTCGCCGAGCGGCGGCGCACCGTCGTTGTTGACCAGAATGTCGAGGCCACCGTAATGCGCGGTGGTCAAGGTCACGACAGCCGCGCAATCGTCGGCGCGGCGGCCATCGGCCGGCAGCGCCAGTACTTCGCTGCCAGTCTCGGCCCGGATTTTTTCGGCAGCCTCACGCAAGGCCTTCTCGCGGCGCGCGGTGATGGCGAGCTTGGCGCCTTCGGCGGCAAGCGCTCGCGCAATGCCGAAGCCGATGCCCTGGCTCGCGCCGCCGACGATGGCGACCTTGTCTTTGAGTTTCAGGTCCACGACAGCCCCAGTGTCTGAGCGAACGCCTCGGCGTTGCGGTGAAACAGCTTCTCCAGCATCTCCGGCGTGTAGCCTTCGCCGATCCAGTCTTTCACCAGCCGCTCGTAGCCGAACAACGGATAGTCGCCGCCGAACATGACGCGGTCTTTCAGCCGCCGCGGAATATCGTGCTTGAGATCGGCGGCGTGATATTTCGGCGACCAGCCGTGCAACTCGTACCAAATGTTGCGCTTGTGCATCAGGACGGCAAGCGTCTCGGTCTGCCACGGCCAGCCTGGGCGCGCGGCCATGATTTTCAGCTCGGGGTAATGCACTGCGACCAGATCGAGGTGGCGTGGATGGCAATTGTCGAGAATAACGCCGCCCCCGCCGGGAAGTCCCGCACCCAGTCCGGTGGTGCCGACGAAGAACAGGATTGGAATGCCGGCCTCGATGCACAATTTGTAGAACGGAGCGTAAGACGGATCGCTGCCCGGCGGCGACTTCGACGCCGATACCGCGTAGCCGACAAACCCGACCCGCTTGTCAATGCAGCGGCGCAGTTCGTTGACGCCGGCCGCGCCCATGCCGGGGTCGATGTGAAACCAGTGACCCAAAATGACGTCGCGGTGGGCGCGTTCGGTGGCGAACGAATAATCGTGCAGGCTTTGCATTTCTTCGAGCGACAGGAATTTCGAGAAGCCGAGATCGAGAATGACGCGGACGTTGTTGGCGCGGAAGTACGCCGCCATTTCGTCCTCGGTCTTGTAGTCCGGATCGGAATGCCAGGTGGCGCGCTGCTGGGCGAGCTCTTCGGGCGTTTGCAGCACATAGCCGCGCCTGGTGCCCCAGTGCGAGTGCATATCGATGATTTTCATTGTCACCCCATTCCCAGATAAGACGCGCGAATGCGATCGTCGGCCATCAGCTGTTGGCCCTCGCCCTCAAGCTCGATGCGACCGGTTTCCAGCACGTAGACATAATCAGCAATCCGGAGAATGCGGCGCACATTCTGTTCGGCGATCAGGACCGGGATGCCTTCGGCGTTGATCCGCCGGATCGCCTCGATGATGGTCCCGAAGGCTTTGGGCGAAAGTCCGAGCGAGGGCTCGTCGAGCAACAGACAACGCGGCGACGACATCAGCGCCCGGGCGACGGCCAGCATCTGCTGCTCGCCGCCGGAAAGAAGCCCGGCCGCCTGGTGGGCGCGCTCGCGCAAAATCGGAAACAGCGCCTCGGCGCGCGACAATTGCGCGTCCCAGGTTCCTCGGCCGGTTACGGTAAAGGCGCCCATTTCCAGATTTTCGCGCACCGTCATGTCGCCGAACAAGAGGCGGCCTTGTGGGACCAACACCAAGCCGTCCCGCACCAAAGCTTCGGGCGCGCGGCCGGTCGTCGCCTTGCCAGCAAATGTGATAATGCCGGCTTGAACCGAAGCAAGCCCGCAGATCGCCCGCATCAGCGTGGTCTTGCCGGCCCCGTTGGCGCCGAGCAGCGCGACGATCTTCCCCGCCGGGACAGTGAGCGACACGCCGCGCAGCACCCGCACGCGGCCATAACCGGCATCGAGGTTGCGAACTTCAAGCATGTTCGTCCGCTTCGCCGAGATAGGCGTCGACGACCTCGGGGTGCTCGCGAATTTCGGCCGGCGTGCCCTCGGCAAGGACTTCGCCCTGGTGCATGACGGTGATGCGTTCGGCAAGACGCATCATTACCCGCATATTGTGTTCGACGACGAAGAGGGTAATGACCCGTTCGCGCGCCAGGTTGCGGATGGTGGCGACTGCTGCGTCCGCCTCCGCCTCGCTCATGCCGGATATCGGCTCGTCGAGGAGCAGAAGCCGCGGGCGAACGGCGAGTGCACGCGCCAGATCGACTCGCTTCTGGATACCAAACGGCAAGTCGCGGACCGGCTCGGCGGCGAGCGGCGCGAGCTCGAAGGCTTCCAGCAGCACGAGTGCCTCGCGCCGCATGTCCTGCTCCACTCGCCGGGCGCGGCCGAAACCGGCGATGGCGGCGCCGATGCCGTAGACATGATGGCGGTAGAGACCGGTCAAGACGTTGTCGAGCACCGTGCCTTCGCGAAACAGCTCGACATGCTGGAAGGTCCGCCCAATGCCGCGCGCGGAAATCATTTCGGCGGGAAGGGCGGTGACGTCTTCGCCACCGAATACGATCGTGCCGGCGTTGGGCCGGACGATGCCGGTGATCGCATTGATCAGCGAAGTCTTGCCGGCGCCGTTCGGTCCGATCAGGCCGCGAATTTCGCCAGCTTCCACGTCAATGGTGACGCCGCACACTGCGGCGACGCCGCCAAAGCTGACCGAGACGGAATTCAGGCTGAGCAGGCTCATGGCAGGCCGCTCTTGGGATCGCGCCGCCGCAGCAGCAATCCAATCGAGCCGACAATGCCTTTCGGCGCCAGCACCAGCGCGCCGAGCAGGATCACACCATAAACCACGTCGCCATACTCCTTGGCGCCGCGGAGTGTCTCGGGGAGCAGCGTCAACGCAATTGCGCCGACGACAGAGCCAGCTACCGAGCCGAGACCGCCGACAACAATGAAGGTGATGTCGCGCAAGGAGGCCGAGATATCGAACTCGGTTGGATCGATGAAGCCGACCACCGCCGTGAATAATCCGCCGGCGAGGCCAGCAAATGCGGCGGCAAGCGAGAAGGCCAACAGCTTGGTGCGCCCGGGCGGGATCGCGAGTGCCTGCGCCACGATGACACTTTGCCGGACCGCGTCGAAGGCGCGGCCATAGCGCGAACGTTGAATATTCCATCCGGCGTAGATGGCGAGGGCCGTCATCGCGAGGACGAAGAAGTACAGCGCATTGTCGCTCAATGGCCAGCCGGCAAGCTCCGGCTTCGCCAGTTTGAGGCCGCGCACGCCGCCGGTCAGATCGGAAAATTCCTCGATCGCAATCGACACCACTTCGAGAAACCCGAGCGTCACCAAAGCGAGATAAAGACCGGAAAGCCGCCGCGCCGGATAGCCGAGGCTCGCACCGAGCAACGTGGTCACCGCGACACCGGCGGGCAGCGCCAGCGCATAAGTCAGTGCCAGCCGCGTCGTCAGCAGCGCCGTCGCGTAGGCGCCAATCGCCATCAGGGATGCGTGGCAGAGCGAAATCTGTCCGCAATTGCCGGTCAGCAGATTGAGACCGATGGCGGCAACGATGTTAATCAGGATGAGTTCGGCCAGATAGATCTGATAGCTGCTGCCGAAGGCCGGCAACGCTATCGAGAAAGCTGCGACGACGGCGATGGCGGCGTGAGAGAGGCGCATCGCGAGCTAGACGCGAACCTGCGTCGCGCCCCACAGACCTTGCGGCCGCACCAACAGAAAAGCGATCAGAATGGCGAACGGAATAATTTCTTTCAGCGCCGCGCCGAACAGGGCGCCGGCATAGGTTTCGAGGACGCCGAGCAGAAGTCCTCCGAACACGGCGCCGCCGAGACTGCCGAAACCGCCGATCACCGCCGCCACCAGCGCCTTGACGATGAGATGCCCGAGCTCGGGATTGATGCCGGCCACCGGCGCCAGCAGCAAACCGGCCACCGCGCCAATAGCAGCCGAGAGCGCCCAGGCGGAGCCGAACACCCGGCCAACGCTGATCCCCATCAGCCGGGCCGCGGTTTGGTTGAAGGCAACCGCGCGCATCGCCTTACCAAGCCGGGTCCGCTGAAAGAACAGGATCAGCAACGTCACCAGCGCAGCGGTGCTGGCGATGATGACCAGATAACTCGGGTTGACGCGCAGCGGCCCGACGGCAAGCGCAGGGCCGGCGTACGGCGCGGGCAGGAAGAACACATTGTCCTGCCAATGGATGCGAATGAGCGCCCTGATGATCAGTCCGATAGCGAAGGTCGCAATGACCAGCGTAAATTCCGGTGCCCCGACGATCGGACGGATGAACAGCCGCTCGATCAAAATGCCGAATATCGCGGCAATGACGAGCGTCGCCGGCACCGTCACCGGGTAGGGCAGGCCGTACGAGCTCAGCACCAGCGCGATGTAGGCGCCGAGCGTCACCAGTTCGCCCTGGGCGAAGTTCAGCACCCGGCTCGCCTTGAACGGGATCGCCAGCGACAGCGCGACAATCGCGTAAATGCTACCGACGCTGAGCCCGGACAGGGCGAGCTGCAACGCGATGCGCCAGGTCATAAGTGATCAAGTCACACATGAGGCAGCGTGCCGCCGGCGATTCATTTCAGCGCCAGCGGTGCCGCAATTAATGATAGCGCTGCAGGATGTCGCTCGGCCGTTTGCTTTCCCAGGGGACCTGCACCCACTCGCCGTTCTTTACTTGCATCGGCTGCAGCCGCAAGTTTCCGATGTGATGGATCTTGCTAAAGGTGCGCGGGCTTGCGATCGGGCCGATGCGATAGTCGTGCAGATTCTCCAGCGCGTCGATCAGCCGATTGGTGGTCAGATCCTTGCCTGCGTTCCGTATCGCTTCAGCGACCACGTACATGTCGGAATAGGCCAGCACGTCGAAGATGTTTGGCCGGTTGGGTGGCAGGTTCGGATAGTCCGCGCTCCATTTTGCTCGCCAGGCCTTCATTGCCGGATTACTGGAACCCGGCAGGAGCGGGATCAGCGCGAAACCGCTCGCTCCTTCGGCGGCGGGACCGGCGGCATTGAGGAGCCCCTGATCCACCATGGTGGTGCCGACGAAGAATCGCTGGTCAAGGCCAAGCTCTTTAGCTTGCCGGAGTGCGATCGCCGCCTCGGCCGGATTGCCGAAAAATGCGATCACCTGCGGGTTGGCTTGCTGCAGCTCCAGGAGCTGCGGGGTGAAATCCTTGTCGCCGATGTTGAACTCGGCGCGCTTTACCGGTGCGATCTCGTACCATTTCTGCAGCTGCTTGGTGAGAGCATCGCCTTCGTTCTTCGGATATTCCTCGCGGCCGCTGAGGATGCCGATCTTCTGCGCCTTCAGTCCGTCGACAATATATTCGGCATAAAGTTCGCCGTAGCGCGGCACTTCGGTAGTGCCGCCGCGGAACAGATTCTTGGCGAATGGCCAGGTCACGCCGGGCGCCGAGGCGAAGGAGACGAACATGATCGCGCCCTTCTCCTTGACATAATCGATGGTGCCGATAGTGCCGTTGCTGCCGGCGACGTTGAACAACATGAATACTTTGTCTTCGTCGATCAGCTTCTTCACTGCGGCAAGCGCCTTGGCGGGCGAGTGGCCGTCGTCTTCGAAGATCATGTTGAGCTTGCGGCCATTGATGCCGCCGGCGGCGTTGATCTCCTTGATCGCCATAGCAGCGCCGTCGCGCCCGGCAAGCCCGATATAAGCCGCCGGTCCGGTGATCGGTCCGAAAGCGCCGATGGTGATCGAATCCGGCGTGACGCCCTGCTCGGCTCTGGCCGGAGCGGCGGCCGCCATCGCCGCCAATGCAAGGCTCGTCGTGAATGCCAGGAAAAGCTTGCTTGCGCCGAACATGCTCCCTCCCACCATCCGCTTGTCGGGCGCGGATTGAGCGTAGTTTATTGATGGGCGAGGCAATGAGTCAAAGGGCTTGCGCCCATTGCTGCGCGTAGCTGCTGCGCGTTCTGTCGCAGTCTTCGCGCCGCGGCGGGTTTAAACGACGACCGCGCGCACGGCGAACCGGCGGGGCGACGGCCCAATCTGATCATTCGTTTCTTTGACGATCTTTGCGCTGTTGCAGTGAGGGTTTTTTGCTGCTTAGAAAGCGCCGACCATGAAATTGCAATCGAACAGCCGCTGCGGCTGGTTTTGGGAGGCGTTGAAATGTACCGGGCCACCAAGGACATTATGTTGCCGACGACGATCACCGGCTCGCTGCCGCGACCGAGCTGGTACACGGAGAATCTCGGCACGCGCATGTTCCTCGATGCGATGGTGAGCCGGCGGTATCGCGAACAGTATGTCGATACGCTGTGCTGCTATCTGCGCGAGCAGGAGCTGGCCGGACTCGATATCGTAACCGACGGCGACTGCCGGTTTGACGACGATGTCGGCGGCCAAAGCTGGACCAGCTATCCGCCCCACCACATGAGCGGCTACGAGCGCGGCGATCCGCGGCCGACGCCGGCCGGGCGCGGGGGTCTATGGTTTCCGCGCGGCCATATCCTGCACGACTATCTGGAATCGCGCGTTATGCCGGTCATCATCGGCCCGGTCGGGCGCGGCGATCTGCAATACACCACGCTCTGGAAAACGGCGCAGCGGCTGACCACGCGGCCGGTCAAATTCGGCGCGGTGTCGGCGGAGATCGTCGCTTTTGCTTCGCAGGACCGTTACTACAAAAGCGTGCCCGAGCGCATGCTGGCGGTCGCCGACGCCTTCAACGAAGAATACAACGAGCTCGCTGACGCCGGTTGCCCGGTGATCCAGATCGAAGAGCCGCAAATCCACCTCGCCGCAGCGCGGGGCATCCAGGACAAGGTGATCACGCCGGAATTGATGGTCGAGGTGTTCAACCGCACCGTGAAAGGCTTGCGCGCCAAGACCGAAGTGTGGGCGCATTCCTGCTGGGGCAACCCTTCCCAGCAGCGCATGTTCGCAAAGGTGCAGAGCTACAAGCCGTCGCTCGAGACCTACAACAAAGTCGATGCCGACGTGATCACGTTTGAGTCTTCTAGTTCGGGCGGCATCGACCTTGAAGCGATCGGTAAGACCATCGCTGAGAAGAAGATTGCTATCGGCGTGATCGATCACCACACGCTGCAAGTGGAAAGTCCGGACGAGGTGGCGGCGCAAATCCGGGCTGCGCTCAAATACATTCCACCGGAGCGGTTGGTGGTCTCATCCGATTGCGGCATGGGCCGCGAGGGCATGAGCCGCCGCCATGCCTACTACAAGATGGTTTCGCTGGTTCTCGGCACCAACATGGTGCGTAAGGAATTGGGCTTCCCAGAAGCTCAATGCCGCGCTGCCGACGAGCGCTATTCGCTGGTGACGCCCGCGAAATAAACTATGCTGGGCGCGGAAGTGAGACAGGGCGGAACTTAGATCCGCTTCCGACGGTTGATTCGCGTGCTATGGTGGATGGGATTTATTTGTCGTTACCGCTGTGGAGCTTCTGGTATCCTCCGTATGGCTCGCGATTATCGCCTGGTTGATCGCGCGGGCCATCAAACAACGCGGGCTGCTGGCCCGCCTTCCCTCGGCGTCGTGTCCATCCGCCGAGCATGCGCCGTTCATCACCATGATCATTCCAGCCCGGGATGAGGAGACCAACATCGGGCCGTGCCTGCGTTCGTTGCTGGCGCAGGATTATCCGCACAATCGTCTCCGCATTCTGGTGGTCGACGACCATTCGGCGGATGCTACTGCGGTAATTGTGCGAGAATTGGCCGAGCGGCATCCGCTCATCTCTTTGATTCAAACTCCATCGCTGCCGCCACGCTGGACCGGCAAGTCGCATGCCTGTTGGATAGGCGCGCGCTCGGCGGTGCCGCAAACCGAATGGCTTTGCTTCATCGATGCCGATGTGACGGCCCAGGCCGGCGCGTTGTCGAGCGCCGTGCAAGCGGCCTCGATGCAGCACCTCGATCTTCTCTCGCTGGCGCCGCGCCAGGAACTCCAAAGCTTTGCCGAACGTCTCATCCTGCCGTGCGGCCTTATTCTGTTATCGTTCCTTCAGGACTTGCGGCAAGCCCAGGCGCGCTCAGGTCATGACGTGACCGCGACCGGACAGTTCATGCTGGTCCGGCGCGGAGGTTACGAGGCGGTGGGTGGCCACGCTGCGGTCTGTCGCGCGATCTGTGAGGATCTTGAGTTCGCGCGCCGGCTCAAGCAATCCGGCCGATCGGTCCTGCTCATGGGCGGCGAGCAGTTTCTATCGGCGCGCATGTATACCGGCTGGCGGACACTGTGGCCGGGGCTCGCCAAGAATCTCGTCGATACACTGGGCGGGCAGACCGCGACATTGGTACTGGCGCTCGTGGGAGTGACCCTGGCGTGGGCGGCATGGGTGGTCCCGCTCGTTGACCTGGTGGGCTGGTGGCAGCACGTGAACGATGCGACGTTGGCGTTGCCACTCGCGCTTGCCGGCTCGGGCGCCGCGATCGGTTTGCATATCGCCGCCGCATTCTATTTTCGTATTCCGTTCTGGTACGGTCTGATCTTTCCGCTGGGCTATACGGCCGGCGCGCTCATGGCTCTCGACAGCGTGCGCCGCCGCCGCAGTGGCCGGGTGCGGTGGAAGGGCCGGATTTATTCATGAAGGCTGCACGGCGGATGAGCGACGAGGCGCGCTCCTCGGAGCGAGCCCGCGTCGCGGGGCCTCTCGACTCGGGCGAGACCCGCGCCATCATGATCGGCGCCGTCATCCTCGCGATCTTCCTTTATTTCATAAAGCTGATTTTGCTGCCGTTCGTACTCGCCGGCATTGTCGCCTACATCTGCACGCCGATTTTGGACTGGGCCGCGAAGCGAACGGGATGGCCGCGTCTGCTGTTCGCGGTCGCGCTGTTTCTGGTGCTGTGCGGCGTTTCCGTTTTCGTCGGTGTCATTGCTGCCGAACGCCTTGCGGACGAGGCGCGGGCGACTGCTGCGGATTTGCAGGTTTTGTTGGAGAACTTTACCCGGCAGGCCATGGGCGAGCAGCCAATTGCGCTGTTCGGATACACGACGAACGCGCATGAGATCGCCGAAGCGGCGCTCGAGCGGGTGCGCGATTGGGTCGGGCAGACGGACCAGGTCGCCGTGGTTGCAGGCTACAGCCTGGCGGCCGCTATGGGTGCGTTTCTGACGATCGTGCTGCTGTTCTATTTTTTAGTGAGCGGAAGGCAGGTGGCGCGCGGGCTGTTTTGGATTGTGCCGCCGCATCGGCGTCCTCTGGTGGCGCGCATCTGGGCGCGGCTCGACCCGCTCCTGTTGCGTTATTTCATTGGTGTGCTTGGCGTGGTGGTCTATGCCACCATCGCTGCCTATGTCGGTCTCGGCGTTATTCTCGGCATCAAACACGCCGTGCTCCTGGCGCTGCTGACCGGCATTCTTGAAACGGTGCCGGTGATCGGCCCCACTGCGGCCGCGATCCTTGCCGGCTTGGTCTCGTTACGCACGGCAACCGGCATCATCAACATCGCTGAATATGCGGCTTATGCAACCGCTTTGCGTCTTTCGATCGATCAGATCGTCGGTCCGGTTGTGCTAGGCCGGGCGGCGCACGTGCACCCGGTGCTGATCATCTTCTGCTTTCTGGCTGGCGGCGTCGTGCTGGGAATTCCCGGAGTGATCCTGGCTGTGCCGGTCGCCTTGGTCGTTAAGAGCACATTGGCGACGATCTACGGCGACGAGGCCGCCTAAGAGGGGGCGGCGGCGGTTCAATGGGGCTGCAATGTCCGGAAGGGGATTCTTCGGCCTCGCGTGTCTGGCCGAAATGCGGTTATAGTACGTGGCACGCCGGCAACTTTCTCCGGTAAGGTTGAGGAAGGCGGAGACCCGCTAAATGGCGGTGTGGGATTCCGCAGATCAGACGTCACGGTCGCTGCAGAGCCATCGCTGGCTGGCTGAGGCCGTTGCCGTGCTTGACGCGGGCTTGCGCCGTCGTCAGGCCGTATTTGAATACACCCAAAATCCGGCCTGCGTGTTTCGGCTTGATGTCAGCCCGGTCGCCCAGCCGCTTGTTCTGCGTGACGGCACGCGGGTGCATGCCGGTCAGCGCATCGCGCGGCTGCACTTCTGGAACGAGCAGGTCCCTGCTGTACCCCGGACCGGCGCCACGATTGGGTGGGGACGCCGCATGCGGCGGGCAATCGCGACTTCGCTCCACGAACTCGCAAGCTTCCTCGCCGCACGGCCGGAATTCAACGACGTCAGCATAATATGCGCCCACGCCCCTTCCGGCACCAAAAACCAGACCGAACAGCTTGCGCGGATCATGGCGCGTTACGGCTTCGAGGCGATCGCCCAGTCCGGGCCAATGTCGATTGGCGAACGGCTGCACCGCTTCGGCGAAAACATCCTGATCTCGTTGATCATCCTTGCACACAATCCCGGTGCGCTGCGCTCCGACACGCTCAGGCGGGTGCGGCTGCCGATCTATCTGTCGCGCCGAATGCTGGAAAAAGAATTCGGGTGAGGTGGCTTCGCAGCGGATTTTGTCATGACTATTGCCGAGAGTATCCCCAACGCCGTGTCGTTCGCGCTCTCGCTTAGCGACGCTTGTGTTGTCATTGCCATCGTCGGGTGTCTCTTCACGCTGGCGGCAATGGTTTGCGTGGTCACCTTTCCACGCATCGAGACAGATGATTTTGCCGCCGAGCAGCCGGTAACGATCCTCAAGCCGCTGCACGATCTTGAACCGGAATTGCCGGCGCGTCTTAGGACTTTCTGTGAGCAGGATTACAGCGCCCCAGTCCAGATTTTGTGTGGCACGCGGCATAACGCCTCGCCGTCGGTCGAGGCCGTGCGCGCGATGGTGCAGACTTTTCCGGACACGGAGATTGAGCTCGTCGTCGAGCCGCGCACTCACGGGGTCAATCGCAAGGTTTCGAATCTGATCAACATGATGCCACGAGCCCGCCACGGCACGCTGGTCATGTCCGACAGCGATATCGTTGTCGGACCAAATTATTTGCGAACACTGACCGCGCCTCTCGCGTCGCCTCGAGTCGGCGCCGTGAGCTGCCTTTACCACGGCATCGGGGGCGATGGGCTTTGGACGCGCCTCTCGGCTCTCGCCATCAACTCGCAATTTCTGCCGTACGCAATTGCAGCGGTCAGCCTTGGGCTGGCGAAACCGTGTTGCGGCGCGACGATTGCGCTGCGCCGGTCGATGCTCGATAGGATCGGCGGCTTCGGCGTCCTTGCCGACGTCCTTGCCGACGACCATGCGATTGGTCTCGCCGTGCGATCGGCAGGCTACGACGTGGTTACGGCGCCCTTCCTGGTCGGCCATCGTTGCTTTGAGGAGAGCCTGCGCCAGCTCATCCGGCATCAAATTCGGGTCGGCCGCACCATCAAGAGCATCTACCCGCTCGCTTATGCCGGCACCATCGTGACCCATCCCTGGCCGCTCGCCCTTCTCGGCATGCTTTCGGGCAGCCAGGCCGCGGTCATGGTCGCCGTGGCCGCGTTGCTGGCGCGCGTGCTGCTATGCCGCAGCGTTGAACGGCGATTTGGGCTGCCGCGGCAAAATTACTGGCTCATTCCGGTGCACGATCTCATCGCTTTCGCAGTCTATGTGACGAGCTTCTTCGGGGCGACGGTTCACTGGCGGGGCGCCGACTACCGCGTGACGGCGGACGGCACCCTGATCGAAGGACAAGAGACCTGATGCACCTGAGCCGTACTGAGATTTTCGAA
Organism: Xanthobacteraceae bacterium; assembly: GCA_049679485.1. Taxonomy (GTDB): domain Bacteria; phylum Pseudomonadota; class Alphaproteobacteria; order Rhizobiales; family Xanthobacteraceae; genus BOG-931. The sequence goes on along the minus strand of JBAUGC010000081.1, from coordinate 132 downwards.
TCCGTCGAGGACTTCTATCGTCGTTTTTACTTTCGTGCGCCCAAGATCGCGTCCATTATTTCGGAAATGGTGCGCGGTCCCGACGTGATGATGCGCCGGTTGCGCGAAGGACTCGAGTTCTATTCCTTCCTG
>JBAUGC010000080.1:0-11483 GCA_049679485.1 Xanthobacteraceae bacterium | reverse complement strand
GCCCTGGACCGTCCCATCCAAGCTTACGCGTGCAGTGCACAAAAGCCAATTCCCGTTCGGCGATCAGTGACCCGCAGGCCGCCACACATTATGATAAGCGGCGATTTCCCACCTGCAATTTTCTTGGGCAATTCGCCTGGTCCCGTCCTGAACACTATCCAAAAAACCGGGGGAGACGTCGTTGGCTCAAAGCGCAACTTTCCGCGGCGATCGTCGCGCCCTCAATCCGGCGTTCAACCGCCGCAAGCTGAAACTCGGAACGTTCCAGTCCAATCTCGACTACGGCTGCCTGATGGCCGACATCGAAGGGCGCCTGGAAATCAGCTGGCCGAATACCGTCGCGCTGGCCAAGCTCGCCGATGCGATGGAGTTCGAGGCGCTGGTGCCGGTCGCGCGCTGGCGCGGCTTCGGCGGCAAGTTCAATCCGCAGGGCCCGGGTTTTGAGACTTACACCTGGGCCTCGGGCATTGCCGCCTCGACCGAGAAGGCCGGCGTTGTCGCCACCTCGCATTGCTCGATCAATCATCCGATCATAGCGGCGAAGCAGTCGACGGTTATCGATCATATCTCCAATGGGCGGATGATCCTCAATATCGTCACCGGCTGGAACAAGCCGGAGATCGACATGTTCGGCGTCGAAATGAAACCGCACGCCGACCGCTACGACATGGCCGAGGAATGGCTCGGCATTGTCAAACGGCTGTGGACCGAGGACGAAGAGTTCGACCACGACGGCAAGTTCTACAAGATCGCCAAGGGCTATTTGCAGCCGAAGCCGATCCAGCAGCCCTATCCCGCGGTCATGAATGCCGGCGGCTCGGAGCGCGGCCGCCACTTCGCCGCCAAATATTGCGACCTCGTGTTCACCGCGCTCGGTGCGCCCGACTTCGAGCAGAACAAGGCACAGGTGGAAGGCTATCGCCGGCTGGCGCGCGAGGAATACGGCCGCGATATCGAAATCTGGACATCGGCGAACATTGTTCAGGCCGCGACCGAAGCCGAAGCGCGGCGCTACGACGAGTACATCGTCAACGAAAAAGGCGATTGGGAAGCGGTGACATTCGCGCTCGAAACCCTTGGCCTCAATGCCCAGACCTTTGCGCCCGAGGCGTTGCAGCACCTCAAAGGACTTTTCATCGCCGGCTGGGGCGGCTATCCGCTGATCGGCACCAAGGAACAGGTCGTCGACGGGCTGAAGATGCTCTCCGCCATGGGACTCGACGGCGTACTGCTGTCATGGCCGCGCTACGAAGAAGGCATGCGGGAATTCAAGGACGTGACCTATCCGCTGCTGCTGCAGGCTGGTTTGCGGTGACCGCAACCGGCCTTCGCGCCAATTTCCCGAGCGCGGTGGACCAATCGTCGGCGCCGAAGCCCACCGCACGCCCGATCGTCAGCCGCTCCAGCAGCACTCTGCCGTAGGCAAGGTCGACGCGGCACCGCTCGGCGGCAAGCAGCGCCAGACCAACGTCTTTCAGCGGCAGGCTCAAACCGAGTGCCGGCAACGGCGCGACGTCGGCGACCGAGGGCGCATAGGACCGGTAGATGGGCGACGCAAACAAAGTCTTCGACATCATGTCCAGGAACGCGGCGTCATTAGCACCGTGCGCACGCAACAGGCCGGAGCACTCGGCCATCGCCTCAATCGCACAGCCAATCAGAAAATTTCCGGCAAGCTTGGCGACATTGGCGTGACGCGGCTCGCCGCCCATGGGCCAGGTTTGCCCGAACAGGCGCAGTATCGCATCGGCCCGCTGCGTCGCTTCCGGCTCGCCGGCGACGAGAATCTGCAATTGCGCTTTGGCCGCGGCCTCAGGACGGCCGAACAGCGGCGCAGCGACATAGCCGATGCCGTGGCGTCTGCAGGCGGCTGCGAGCTCGGTGGCGAGTTCAGCCGAAATTGTCGACATGCAGATGTGCAGCAGGCCCGGCGGCGCCTCGCTCAACAGCGCATCATCAAGTAGCCGCTCGCGGACCGCCTCATCGTCAAACAACACCGAGATGACGACTTCCGACCGGAACGCCTCCGCAACCGTCGCGGCTTCCCGGGCGCCCTCGCCGACCAGCCGCCGAACCGGCTCAGCGGAGCGATTCCACACCACAACCTTGTGGTTAGCGCGCAGCAGATGCAACGCGATGGACGAGCCGATCGCACCCAGTCCAACCACTGCAATTTGCATAGTCGGGTTCATAACTATCCTGAACAGCAAGCGAATAGCCGGCTCAGCGCGTACTAACCTTCTTGCGTTTTGTCGTTTTATCCCCCGACTTTCGCCGGGACTCGTTCCTGAGCGAAGCCGGTGAAGCAACAGGCGTGCCGAAACGCATCCCTGCGGTCAGAAACGCGACCATGTGCGCGACCGCCGCGTCCTCGTCGTCAGGACGGCAGAGGCCTTCGCTCAGCCGTGCGATACGGCCGGTGTCGGCCATCACGAACACCATCGCACCCAGCATGAACTGATAGGCCCACTGGATATCCCGCGCTGATCGATCGGGAAGCGCAGTGGCCAGCGCTGCCAATATCTTGCGTGCCACCGGATCGAACAGGTGGCGAACGATGCCGCGCGCCCCGGAATTCGGATCAATCGACTCTTGCGCCACGAGACGTCCGAAGCTCGGATCATTGTCCCGGGCGCGAAGGCGCAGCATCGGCATCACCAGCGATTTAACAATGAGTTCGAGCCTGCGATTGAGATCTGGCTCACTCATCGCAATCGCGAGTCCCGCCTGGCGTTGTTGGACGACCGTCGGCGCGCGGCGATTGAACACCGCACGATACAGCCCGTCCTTTGAGCCGAAGTGATAGCTCACCAGCGCGACTGGAACTCCGGCCGCTTCGGCGATCTGCCGCAGCGAAGCGCCGTCATAACCGAATCTGCCGAAGACCCGCTCCGCCTTCTGCAATATCCGCTCCGGCGCCGACGCGCCGGCAGCGCCGGCCACGGTTTTGTCGCGCTCCGCTACGCTCAGAGTCATCGCCTTTGCAGGCTTCCCGCGGCGCATGCCATTGCGTTATTTTATCGCGTTTGAACGATCGTTCAAGATACTTGTCAATTCGATCAAAGCATTTTAGCGTTGGCCCAATGGTGCCGACGACGCCGGAGCCGAACAAGCTCCGCCGCCGCCAAGCGCGCTGTTGAAAGAGCGCCCCTAAAAGAGCGCCGTTAAACCTGCAGGGAGCGAAACCGTGCCGAAATGGCAATTCACCCGTGGCTTGAAGGATCTCGGCAACGGCCTGTGGGCTTATCTGCTGCCCGACGGCTCGTGGGGCTGGAGTAATGCGGGCCTCATCGTCGATGGCGATCAAACACTGCTGGTCGATACCCTGTTCGATCTGAAGCTGACCGCGGCGATGCTGGCCGAGATGCGGCGCTCGATCCCGGCAGCCGCCCATATCGGTACGCTGGTCAACACCCATCACAACGGCGACCACACGTTCGGCAATCAGCTGGTCGAAGGCGCGGTCATCATCGCGTCGAACGCCACCAAGGCCGACATGAAACCCGAAGAGCCGGCGCACTATCAGCACATCAAGGCCGAGGCCGGAAAACTTGGGCCGGGCGGCGCGTTCATCTCCGAGCTGTTCCGTCCATTCGACTTTTCCGGCATCGACATGCGCATGCCGGACAAGACCTTCAGTGGCGAATACGATCTAAAAGTCGGCGACAAAACCGTGCACCTGATCGAGGTCGGTCCAGCACACACCCGCGGCGACACGCTGGTTCATGTTCCCAAGGACCGCGTCGTCTACACCGGCGACATTCTGTTCAACCAGGGAACGCCGATCGCCTGGGCCGGCCCCGTGTCCAACTGGGTTCGCGCCTGCGATCGCATCCTGGCGATGGACGTCGATGTGGTCGTGCCGGGCCATGGGCCGATCGCCGACAAGCAGGCCGTGCGCGACATGCGCGGCTATTTGCAATTCGTCATCGACGAAGCGCGCAAGTGCTACGACAAGGGCATGAATGCACGCGACGCCGCCTTCGACATTCCGCTCGGACGCTATGCCGATTGGGCGGACGCGGAGCGCATCGTCGTGACGGTGTGGAATTTGTTCCGGGAGTTCAAGGACGAGCACACCGAACCGGACATTTTCGCGTTGTTCGAGATGATGGCAGACTTCCGCGACCGGCAGCGCGGTCAAACCCATGCTCACGCCCATCGGCACGCTTGATAACATCGGCCGTGTTTAAGAAGGCCGTACCAACACTACCAGGGAGCTAACGATGCAAGAGAGACTGCAGAGATTTTCGGCTTACGGCCTCGGCGGACTGAGTGCATTCCTGCTCGCCGGACTTGTCGCTGCCGGACCCGCCGTGGCCGAGGATCCGATCAAGATCGGTTTCGACCTGTCCCAGACCGGACCGCTCGCGCCCAACGGCAAGCAGGCGCTGCTCGGCGCCAATATCTGGCAGGAGGAAGTCAATGCCAAGGGCGGGCTCCTTGGCCGCAAGGTCGACCTGATCGGTTACGACGACCAGTCGAACCCGTCGAATGTGCCCGGTATTTACGCCAAGCTGCTCGACGTCGACAAAGTCGATCTCATCATGGGTCCTTACGGCACCAATCTGGTGGCGCCGGCGATCCCCGTCGCCATGCAGAAGGGAAAAGTGATGATCGGTCTGTTCGCGCTCGAAGTGAACAGCCACTTTCACTATCCGAAATATTTCTCGATGGTGCCGTACGGACCGGACCCGAAGGTATCGTCCGCCGAGGGCTTCTTCGATGTCGCGGCGGCGCAGAACCCCAAGCCGCAGACAGTGGCGATCATTTCGGAAGACTCTGAGTTCGGCCACAACGGCGCCGACAGCGCCGAGATCAATGCCAAGAAGAATGGCATGAAGGTCGTCTACAACAAAAGCTTTCCGCCCGGCACGACGGACTTTGCGCCGGTTATTCGCGCTGTCGCCGCGAGCAATCCCGACATCGTGGTGGTGTGCTCCTATCCGCTCAGCTCGGTCGGCATTGTGCAATCGGTCAACGAGCTCGGCTTTAAACCAAAGATGATCGGCGGCGAAATGGTCGGCCTGCAGGCGACCGTGTTCAAGGACCGGCTCAAGTCGAAGCTCAACGGCTTTATCAATTACGAAACCTGGGTGCCGTCGCCGAAAATGATGCCACGCGCGCAGGCATTCTTCACCAAGTACCAGGAGCGCGCCAAAGCCGAAGGCGTCGATCCGCTCGGCTATTATCTCGGCGGCTGGGGTTACGCCGTCTACCAGGTGCTCGGCGCGGGCGTTGAGGGCGCAAAAAGCCTGGACGACTCCAAGATCGCCGACTGGCTGCACCACAATGAGGTTCACACCGTCATCGGCGACATCAGCTTCGGCCCGGAAGGCGAGTGGACCAAGCCCGGACTCTTTCAGGTTCAATACCACGGCATCACCGATGCCGCGAACCTCGAAACCTGGCGGGGCATGAGCTATCAGACCGTGGTGTATCCTCCCGACCAGAAAACCGGCGAAGCGATTTATCCATACGAAAAGGCCAAATGACCGCGCTGTCGCCGCTGGTGGAAAACAACGCGGTAACGGCGTGAAAATCGCCGGCGACCTTACCTGAGCCTTTGCGCGGGCAGCGCGGAATCGCGTATTTAGATCGCGCCCGCAACCGCCGCAGAGGCCGCCCGCATTGCACACCGCCCGCCTGTGCTTTCGCGTCGTCACCGAGGCCTTCCTTCGCTTCAGCCGCGACGACGGCTGGGCGATCGCGAGCCACATCTCGCTGTCGATCCTGATGGCGATGTTTCCGTTCTTGATCGTGGTGACGGCGCTCGCCGGCTTCATCGACTCCGCCAATCTTGCCAACGAAGTTGCGCGCCTGATCTTCGCGGTCTGGCCGCGGCAGGTCGCCGGCCCGCTCGCCAGCGAGATTCACAACGTGCTCACCACCACGCGCGGCGGGGTGCTGACGCTGGGCGCGGTGTTCGCCGTGTATTTCGCGTCCAGCGGCATCGAAAGCCTGCGCATCGGACTAAACCGTGCCTACGGCCTCACCGAGCAGCGCAGCTGGTGGCTGTTGCGGCTTGAATCGATCGGCTACGTGCTGGTCAGCGCGATCGCATTTCTGACGCTGGCGTTTCTGGTGGTGCTCGGCCCGCTGATCTTTCAGGCCGCCGTCGCCTACGCGCCGTGGATGGAGCCGCTCAAAGCCCACTACGACGTCGCCCGCTTCGGCATCGGCGGCCTGGTGATCGCCGGGTCGCTCGTGATCCTGCACCTGTGGCTGCCGGCCGGCCGGCGGCGGCTCGGCCAAGTGTGGCCCGGCATCGTGGCGACGTTGGTGCTGTGGCTCGCCTGCGGGTTTAGCTTCGGGCGTTATCTCGCCGATTTCGCCTACACCTACGTGACCTACTATGCGGGGCTCGCCTCGGCGATGATCGCGCTGGTGTTCCTCTATTACAGCGCCTGGATTTTCATCTTCGGCGGCGAACTCAACGCCGCGATCGCGCGCGAGCGAGACGGCGAGACGTAGCCCTCGTTATTTAATTTACGACGGCCTTTCAGCCGCCATTCGAACAAGGCGGGTCTTTGTTTGCCTCAATCAGGCAGCGCAGCAGTGTCCTCGAATCGGGCATTTCCGAATGGAACACACCACTCGAACTAACTCCAGATGAACCCGCGTCCGCGAACCACCGACTTCAACAAAACATACACACCGAGTATCGCCAGAACAGGTCCGTACAGCGCCAATGCTGACTCAAAGAACCCCCATATCGCGTCGTCAAGCGCCAGCAGGACCATAATGGCCGCAAGGAACACAAACACCGGCCAGACGATTAGACGATCTTCGCCGGGCTTGCTGCCGAGTCGAGCCGCTGCGGGAGAACCGCCGACGCTTAGGGGAAGTGTCGCCCGTGGACGCCGCAGTTTTTCGTGAGAAAATCTGGCGACCCGCAGACCCGCTCCAACAACAAGCATCAGCGCAAACGGCAGGTAGAGCGGCCGAAGCTTGCCGAGTCCGTCCGTGTGCAGCGGGCCGACGATAAAATCGGCCGCAAAGGCGATAGCTATGTATTCAAGCGCAATCGTGCGGAACATCCGCCAGAGACGCGGCCCGAGTGCATCACGAAGCCGCGGCCAGGAGAAAAGCGCAAGGAGATAGGTGCAGAATATCCCGATCCAGAAGAACACCATGGCGCCGCTCGGTCCGGTCGCGATGTGAATGATCCAAAGGACGAGCCCAACATGAACAAGTTGCGCCGAAGCGTAGGCAAGGCCGAGCTCCCGCCCGCGGCGCGCCAATCCGTCAAAACGCGGCCCGCACAGCCACGCGATTGAACCCCCCACGTAGGCGAACCAGAACAGGAGAAAGGACCATCTCGCCGTCGCCCGCAAGGCGATTGCCGTACCCCGCTCTCCGACGCCGAAAATAATAAGTACGCCTACCGCCAGCACAAAAGCGATGATGAAGGCCGCCCACATCCAATACGCTGGAGCAAGCAAGCGCCAACCAGCCGCGACGGAACCGAAGCTGCGACATTCTGGCGAGCGAACCGGACTCGTCTCCATCAAATGACGTTCCTTCAAATGACCTTCCTTACAGGTTTCACGAACAACAGACATTCTAGCATTGTTATAGGAGCTTTTATGGCGCGGTGAATTGATGCAGTCGTATCTCCGTCAGCCTTGGAGATACCGCAACAGCCGCATTGAGTCTGGTTCGATACGGTAGGTCCCGGCCAATTGGTCGCGTTAACCTAGCGCGCGGGCGATTACATTCCGCCATGCCTCGAAACCGGACCGAGACATCAAAATCCGCTCCCGATGCTCTGTATCATAGCCGGTCATCGCGCGAGCTGACTACGAAACTTTTCGCATCAAACAGTTACCAGTTCAGTGTCAACCACCCCGATGTCAGACGGATTGTTCTGCCGGTCGCGCAAGGGCTAAGATGCGGCGCAGGGCGGGTGGGACATCGCGGCAATGATACGTGGCGGAGTGATCGCGGCGTTGGCCACATTGGCAGCAGGGCTGTCGCTTGCGGCCTGTACGGGTGGTGGCGGGGACTCAACGGCCCAAGGCCTCCTGGGGTTGAGCCACATGCAGGACGCTAGTGGCATCCGTACGCGCGAGCTTCTGCCGGAGGAAAAGGCGGTGATCAGCCACGCCGTGGGCCTGTCGGTTCTCAATCCCAACACGGCGCAATTCCGTTGGCCGCAGATTGCTGATACCGAAGACGGCCCGATCAACTACTGCGGGATGGTCAACGCCAAGAGCTCGTACCCGGCCTATAGCGGCTGGCAAGCGTATATCGTCGAAGGCAGGATTTCCGGCGGCAAAATGACATCGGCGGTGGTCGGCCTGATCGCCGGCGGCAAGGACGTCGGCATCGTCCGCAAGATGTGCCAGAAATACGGCCTCGATCCCGGCGGCACTACCTGATCTCACCCAATGCAAAAGCACATTGAGGGCCGCGCGATAATGAGCCGCAACGCGGAACCCGAGCCCCCCAGGATGGAATAGCCGACGTCATTTGGCACGATGGCGATATTGCCGGCCTTCATTGCATCGAAGGCTTTACGTGCGTCTTCCTCAACATTGAAAATACGCAACGCCTTCCCTCAGCGGTGGTGGCTCCTCGGCTTCAGTTTGTGCGGAGCACCGAAAGCGATCAAGCCAAGGGCTCTTCCACTGGAGCGGACACCCCGGGTGGACGCCTTTGGCCACCATCGCCCCCCGGGCTTGAAGAGGACCGAGGGACGACAAAGTGCGCACGCGGTACAAAAGCGCCAGACGGCAGGAGCACAGGGCATGGCATTGAGTGACGCGGCGATCGTCGGGTACGCCGAAACCAAGATCGTCGAAAAAAGCGACCGGGACGTGTGGGAACTCGGTGCCGAAATCCTCGAGACCCTCCTCGACAAGACCGGTTTCGAAAAAGGCGAAATCGACGGACTCATTCTGTCCTCATCCATGACCGGTGCGGGCAATCCCTTCTGGTCGCAAACGACGGCGGATCAGCTCGCGCTGGAGGTGGATCACTGCCAGACTGTCGATATTGGCGGCTGTTCGCCGCTTGGCGCGATCGCGCGCGCGGCGGCAGCGATCGATGCCGGCCTGTGCAGCACGGTGCTGTGTCTCTATGCCGATACCCAGGCCGCGGAAAACAACCAGCGCATGCGGTCGTTCCAGAACGAGTGGACGACTCCATTAGGATATATTGGTCCGCCTGCGGCCTTTGGACTCCTCAGCCGGCGTTACGAGCACCAATTCGGCCTCGACTACGCCTCGCTCGGCAAGCTCGCAGTGGCGCAGCGCGGCCACGCTGTTCTTAACGAGCTTGCGGTCGAGAAATTGCGCAAACCGATCAGCGTCGACGACTATCTCAATTCGCGCATGATCGCCGATCCCGTCCGATTGCTCGACAGCGTAATGGTTTGCGACGGCGCGACCGGACTGCTCGTGACCGGCCGCAAGGCGGCGGAGAAAAGAGGATTTTCGAAAATCGTCGTGCCGATTGGCTATGGCGAGCGCACCAATTACCGCGCCGGCGAGGCGATCGTCGACGTAACCGAGAGCGGACACTACGTCGCCGGTCAGCGCGCGTTCGCGCAATCCGGCCTGAAACCGGCTGACATCGCATCGTTCCATCCCTATGACGATTTCATCATTGCAATCATGCTGCAGCTGGAGATGCTCGGGTTCTGCAAGCGCGGGCAGGGCTGCGGTTTTATCAACGATCACGATTTCACCCATTCCGGCGACCTGCCGCTCAACACCGGCGGCGGGCAGATTTCGGCAGGCCAGTGCGGACTCGCCGGCGGCGGCACCAACGTCGTTGAGGCGGTCAGACAGCTCTTTGGTGAAGGCGGCAAGCGGCAAGTGAAGAACACCAGGAATGCCCTGGTCACGGGAATTGGCGGCATTCCCTATGGACGGAACTGGAGCAGCAGCGTGGTAATGATCCTGACCCCCAACGCGTGAGTGGCGATGATGAACGCCTTGAACGACACCCTGACCATCCAGCGCGAGCCGCCCCGGCCGCGCAGCTTCTCAAAGGCCTATTGGGATGCCACGCGCGAAAAGCGATTGATCGTCCAGTACGACAAGCGCAGCGGAAAGTATCAATTCTTCCCGCGTGCCACGAGCATCTATGACGGCCACAGGGATCTTGAGTGGCGCGAGGTCTCCGGCAAGGGCGAGGTGTTTTCCTACACGATCGCGTATCGTGCGCGGCTGCCATTCGAGGGTCATGAGCCGTTTGCGATCGGTCTCGTCACGCTGGACGAAGGTGTGAACGTAATGGCCAATATCGTGCATTGCGGCCGCGACCGGCTGAAGATCGGTCTGCGCGTCAAGCCGTTCTGGGCGCCGCTCGCGAACGGCACGTACCTGTTGATGTTCGAGCCTAACTAGCCTCGCGGCGGATGATTGACGCCGAGCATGGAAAAGCTCGTAAGCAGCTGCTGGACTGTGTAGGGCATCGCCAGCGTCGCCGAGTTGTCGACCAAAAGCGCCTACATGCCGTCCGTCACTGTCTGGCCGGTCGCATAAAGTACCTTCACACCAGGGTGACGGTCCGCCGCCAATTTTCCTAGTTCGAGACCGGCTTGCTGATCGTCCCGCAGTCCTATATCGGTGAACAGGACATCGATCTTGTCGGGACGTTCAAGAACAGCTGATGCCTCGGCAAGAGTGCTGGCCGAGAATGTCTGATGTCCGTGTTCTTGCAGATACGATTCCGCCAGTACGAGTACCTGCGCCTCGTCCTCGACAATTAACACGACTGCCAAGCAATTCCCCGGCGCTTACCCACAAGCGCCGCGACAGTGCCATCGCTTCGCATCAGTCGCAATGACGGTTGCCGCTATCCCCGCCCCGACTCACGGTTCAGCTGCGGCGTCGACGCCGCCTCAAGCGCGTCGTCGAAATTCCGCAAGCCGGGGCGCGGCGCGTTGACCAGCACCGCCATGTTGCCCGGCTTGTGGCGATTGGTGCGCATCAGTTCGTGCGCGTGCGGGATCTTCTCCCACGGAAACACGTCGCTCATGCACGGATCGATGCGGCGGTCGATGACGAACCGGTTGGCGGCGCTCGCCTGTTTCAGGTGCGCGAAGTGCGAGCCCTGCACCCGCTTCTGCCGCATCCAGACATAGCGCGCGTCGAAGGTGATGTTATAGCCGGACGTGCCGGCGCAAAACACCACCATGCCGCCGCGCTTGACCACCAGACACGACACCGGGAACGTCGCTTCGCCCGGATGCTCGAACACGATGTCGACGTCGCGCTTGCCGGTAATGTCCCAGATCGCCTTGCCGAAGCGGCGCGCCTCTTTGGTCCAGGTGTCGTATTCGGGCGTGCCTACTTTCGGCATCTGGCCCCAGCACTTGAACTCGCTGCGATTGATCACGCCCTTGGCGCCGAGATTGAACACGTATTCGGATTTCGATTCGTCGGAGACGATGCCGATGGCGTTGGCGCCCGAGGCGGCGACGAGTTGCACGCCGAACACGCCGAGGCCGCCGGAAGCACCCCACACCA
>JBAUGC010000079.1:0-8128 GCA_049679485.1 Xanthobacteraceae bacterium | reverse complement strand
GCTGACGGGATCGAACGTTTTCAGGTCGCCGACGCCAACCTGATCTACGTCCTCAACGGCGCCGCCAAGCTTTGGCGCGCGACGATGGACGGCAAGGACGCTCGCCTGGTCGACGAGAAAGTCGCCGATTTTCTGCTCGCCGATAGGCACTTGTTCATCCGGGGCACCGACGGCGCGCTGTGGCGCGTCACACCGGACGGCAGCGAGCGGACCCGGATTGACCAGGCCGTCGCCGCGTTCCAGCCGGTCAATGCGGCCGTGATTTATGTGCTCGGCACCGACCACACGCTGTGGCGCGAGATTGGCGATGCCAGCAAGCGCACCGAAGTCGACCACACCGTGAAGGACTTTCAGGCGATCGACTTGAACCTGGTGTTTGTTCTTGGCGCCGACGGGCAGCTGTGGCGCGAAACCGGCAGCGCGGCCTCGCGTGCGCTGGTCGCCAAAGATATTGTCGCGTTCCAATACTTTCCGGCCGGCGACACCGTCTATGTGCAGGCCGCCGACGGGGTGTTGTGGCGCAAGAGCGGCAACGGCAAGCCCGAGCAGGTCGACCAAGGAGTGGCGGCGTTCCAGGCGATGGACCCGCAGATGGTGTTTGTGCTCGGCAAGGACGGACGGCTGTGGCGGGAAATCGGCGGACGCGCCAAAGAGGCCGCGCTGGTGGATCGCGATGTGCTGGTCACAGCCGGCAAGGCGGCGTTCCACGCTGATGACCCCGCACATGTCATGGTCCTCGGCAGCGACCATAAGCTCTGGGCCGAGTCGATGCCGTAACGGTCCGTTTTGATCGGCAGTACGATCAACCGGGCCGGCGGATCAAATTGATCTGAAAAACGACCGTGGCCCAGGCGTGCATTTGTGACCAAACCGCGGCGGCGCTAGTGGCGTTTTGTCCATTTTTCCTTTTTCCCCGGCGTCGACCGGCCCTCCCGCGCGCCCGGGCGCACCCCACATAAGTGGCGGTTTGCGCACTCAAGGAGAGATGCAATGAACCCCCAGGAAAGCCAACTCGTCGTTGAGCTGTTCGATCGTTTAGCCAAGCTCGAAACCGTGCCGCGGGACCCCGATGCTGAGCGCTTGATCGCGGACGGCACAAGGCAGGCGCCACATGCCGCCTATGCTCTGGTGCAAACCGCATTGCTCCAGGACGAAGCGCTCAAACGCGCCAATGCGCGCATTGAGGAATTGCGGGCCCAGATCGACGGCGCCGAGCAACCGCCTGAACCGCGGCAGGGCGGTTTCCTCGACAGCATGCGCTCAGCATTTGCACCACACGAGCCGCGTGGCTCGGTGCCGAGCGTACGTGCGCCAAGCGCTCCGCCGCCTGGCTACCCGCCGCAAGGCTACCCGCCGCAAGGCTATCAATCCCAAGGCTTTCAATCACAAGGCTACCAGTCGCAGCCCGGGTATCCGCCGCCTCCCGGCTACGCCGGGGGACCGGCGTTCGGCTCCGGCGGATCGTTTCTCGGCACTGCGGCCTCGACCGCCGCGGGGGTGATCGGCGGCGCGCTGCTGCTCGACGGCATCCGCTCGATGTTCGGCCATCACTTCGGCGCCCAGCCGAATGCGTTCGGAGATCTCGGGAGCGATCGCGCTTCGCCATGGACCGGCGGCGCCGCCGACAGCCGGCTCGCGCGCGATGCCGGCATTGACCACGTCGGCGATCACGCCAAAGACCCAATCCAGAACGCCGACAATCAGACCGCGACGGCCGATGACTCGTACGATGCGGATGCGGACGATGACCAAGACGCGGACGACGATGACAACGATTTTGCCGATGACGATGGGAGCTCGTCGGACGACAGCTCCGACGTTTGATCGAGTAGTCGTCATTGCGAGCCAACGGCTCCGGCCCGAAGTGGCCGGCCCGATAACAGGCGCAGCGAACCAATCCAGCTCCTGAGTAGCGGCCCTGGATTGCTTCATCGCTTCGCGAAGATCAATGCGTTCTAGACGCCCTAACTGTTTAGCTGCGTCATTCATCGTTGGCTCTCAGTCGAGGCGCGGCGCATCCCAACTAAAATCGGCGCGGCATAGGCCGCCTAATGGCGGCACGATCTTCGCCGGCATCCCTTTGCAGTATCCGCGCTTGACGATGGCGAGAGCTTCCGCTTGCGACGATGCCTCTACAGCCCAATGCCACAAGATCGGCTCTTGCGGGTTGCTGTGATTGAGAACGGGCGGCTTCACTTGGACAGTAATGAGTGACATGACTTGGTCTCATTATCGCGCGGCATCACGCTGCCGCTCGGTTGCTTGAATGCTGGCAAAGACTCTTTGAGTTTCAACTTGTCCCTGTTGTTCGAACATTTCGCCGCGATCTATTTTGGTCGCCATTTCGAGGCGCTTCGCAGCAAAGAATTGAATTAGGTCCATGTACCTGTAATTCGCCGCTTTGAATGCTTGTAGCATCGCCGGATTAGCGCATTGCACCGACGCCGCATGTGACGGCAGTTGGCCGCTCAGTCGCTTCGCTTTGCATTCATCGGCCGCCTGCGTGGTGACCTTGAGCGCCCATTGTATCGGGTCTTGTACAGTCGGCGCGGGCGACGCCTGTTGCTGTTGTTGCGGATGCTGTACGGGCGGCGCGCTTCGCGTGAGTGCGTTGGTTGCCACCAGTCCCCCGGCGATGCCTAACAACACCGGGGACGACACAAATCCGAAAAAGCATAAGCACGCGGCGAGCAATGATGTGCCGATCCCGGAGATATTGAAAGCGGAAATGCCTCTCAGCAAGCCGACAAGAGCGCAGAGAGCCGCGAGCGGTACAAACACAAAGCCGAGGGTGAAAATGCCGAGAACAGCAAGGACGCAACCGAGCAACCCTGCGAGCAATCCGGAACTGCCCCGGCTCTGGACGATGACGTGCGACGGCGTTCCTTGTGTAACCCGCACGGCTCAACCCCTCTACTAGCCCGCGCAAATCTTACGCCTGCCCTAGCAACGTGACAATCCGGCGAAATTAGTCCCGACCGGCAATTCAGGAAGGATACGCTTCATTTGGTCGTTGAATTTTGTTTGATGCCCCTGCCCGGCAAACGGCACCGTGTAGGGGGGCGCTTTGCTGTTGGCTTTGCTCGTCGCGATTTCCACATCATCGCAGATGCTCTTGAGAAGGCAACCGATGGCTGCGGGCTGATATTCAGCTATTCGAGACGCCAGACTCGCGCGGGCTTCTCTACATTGCTTTCGACGCTCTCGCAAATTTTCAATGGGCGTCATCACCAAATCGTCGAGATACCATCTGCGCGCCTTGAACCAATTCAAAAACTCAACGTCACCTTTTGGTCCGCCCAACACGTCGCGCATGTAATTGGTCAGTCCGCTGTTGCCGCGATGGAAGAAGCAGTCGCTTGCTGGCCGCGCTTCACCAACAAATAAAACCGTAATGCGCTCCGGGCGATATTGCAACCGCAATCGCTCAATTTCCGTTATCATGCCGGAAGTCCTCTCGGCGCGGTGGGTCAGGTGGACGGCTCGCTCAAATCAAACTCCCGCATTGCCAGCATTTCCATTAAGCCTTCTTCCGTGTCGAAAAGTGTGAACTCATTCAGATTGAACTTGTCAAAATGACGTAACACTTTGCGCCGCTCGCTGGCGGGCATCACGAACTTCCAAAGAAAATCTTGTTCTCTGTCTCGCGTTCCAAAGCCGCTATCATGGGGCACGAACATCCACTCCTTTTGCTCCTCAAATTGCGCACAGATTGTGTAGCGCGATTGCTGTCTGAAATGGCGCTTGTGGGTTTTGATGATTGGTCCAAGGCTAAAAATCGACGGCGTATCGCTACCGCCTAATTTCATGTTGTGAGGCCGTTCCCGAAACACATAAATCGCAATGTCAGTTCCCACGCTTCGTGAAAACGCAAAATAGGCGGCGACATAGGGGGAGCCTGACCAATCGAGGAGCGGTGAGGGAAACCCGTTATGCCGCAGGTGCGCCAAGTAAGTAGCGCTGCTAAAAATAAACTGATGAAACAAATCATAAGAACGGATGCTTTGGTCTATTGAACTGCGATCCGGCGTTTCGAATGCTGCGCCCGTGAATGTTTCGATAGCAGGTTTAATTCGATTTATTAGCCGGAAGTAATCACCGACTGAGCGGCCCACCCCCACACGGCGCTCCAACGTCGTTTGTAACCCCCATGAAGCATTGCCTTGGCCTCGAAACCATAGTTCATCCCACCGGGGACGGCCCGGTTGCTCCAGCTTAGCTACTTCTTCTTCGAAGTCCTCCCAACACTTCACACGGAGTTCGGTTGTTTTTCCCATGGTGAAGTTCCGGCTTGTCCGCTCACTGACGCCTATACAACAGCGCAGCGCAACTCCGAATTTGGAACTAAAGACTGAAATCGCGCGTCGGGCTGTAAAGCAAGCCGACCGCGAGGCGCGCATCGTCAGTGCTGTAGCATGTTATTGACTAGCGCCCCGGCGATCATCTGACGCATTTGGGCGCGCTGATTATCGAGGTTCATCCGGCATTGGATGTAGGCTTGTGAGCCGGGCGCGGCTCCGTAGGATTGGCACTTCGCGTCATCGTTCGCTTCAATCGCGGCGGCTTGTGCTTGCGCCTGTGCCTGTCGCTCTTGTTCGGAAGCGCAAGCGGCAAGCGTCAATGCCAGCGCACACGCGGCTATGATCCGCACGGCCGAAGCCCTCCCGCGCGTAATCCAGCACTCGCAGTGCGAGCCGTCAATGGGCTTGACAACCCTTGCGACCGGCGCGCCCGGTCGCTACGCTCGGTCTATGCGCGCCACATTCGGAATTGTCATTCTAATGGCATTGCCGTTCACGCCTTGCCAGGCCAACCCGCTTGACGATTGCACGCTTAAAAACATGGTGGGAGTAACGTCCGATGCCGCCGCAAAATTTGTGCGGCAATCGTGCCTTGGGCAAATCTCCGCACCTATTCCGGGGGAAGAACTAGGTTCGGTTAAAGGGACGGCGGTAATGGGCAAGGGGCAATTTGACGATAGCAATCACCTTTACATCACCGTCCAAAACAATTCTCGATACGCAATAATAGAAATGATGGTTCGAGTTTCAACGGAGAAAGGCGCCAAGTCGAACGAATATGAAGTGACGAACTTCTATCAGCCCCCGAGCTACGGCATTGCCACTAGTCTGCCTCCCGACCCTGCCACTTATTTGCAGATCAAACCGTTTTCGACAGTGACCTTTTCGGTCGCCATCCGCGAACCAAATCTTCCTCAAGGAAAATGGGGATGGGATATATTGTCGGCGAGGGGGTACTTAGCTCAAGGAGCGATCAGCATGTTTTGCAACATCGAAACCTTGATTGCTAGGTCGGCGCTTTTCCATGTCAATCATTGGCGCGGTTTTAGCTGGCGCTTGGCGCGGCGACCAAAGACGAGCGGCACGCTTGTTTGTTTGATCGGCAAGTCCGCATAGAACGCCTTGACGGACTCGTAATCGACAAGCGTGCGCTTGCCGTGCTTGCGAGCGACAAGCTTGTGCGAGCGGATCAATCGAGAGACGGTGCGGCGAAAGAGGGCGAGGAGCCGAGCCGCTTTACGCGGTGACACGGCGAGAGGTTCGACAACAGCAACAGCACTCATGACACAAGCCTCTAGGCTTGCTGCCACGATTGAAGGCCTGCTCGCGGGGATGAAACGCTACAGCGCGCGACCGATTTTTCGCGTATTAGCGCCGACTAACGCAACGCAAGACGAATTGGACCGCCTTGGCGCGGTGCGCATCGGTTAAGCAATGTGTCTAACGGATGTGACTAACTCGCCGAATTCTGAAATGAAAACAAACGCCTAAGGGAGCATCGTCGCTTCGCTCCTCGCCATGACGAGGCCTCACCGTGTCACTTTTACATTGACAAAGGTCACAGCTTCAGGTACATGGCAACATCTCGCTCACTAAGGACGTGTTCTCGAGGCACCACCTGAATGCGGAGCGAGTGCGGTGCTTCCGCGCGGATTTGCACTCCGCGCCGGAGCGGCTTCGGGCATCATCCGACCGGCACTATGACCGGTCTGGGAGATGCATTCCCTGGACTGGGACAGGCGGGCGCGGGTAACGCCCGTTTAGAAGCGCAGAGTCTGTGCCTCCCGGTTGAGGCGCCCTTACAGGATGATGCGTCCTGCCGAGTCCCAGGAAGCCTGGCCTGAAGCTGAGCGGTGGCGTTCGGTCGCCTAAGCTAGAGCCGCGATGGAACGCCGACAGGCGAGCGCACCCGCAGGTGCGCGCCGCGCCCCCTCCCTACCCTCCCCCGCAAGCGGGAGAGGGAAAGGAGATAAAGGCGCGGAGGTTGGATACGCGTCTGTCGGCGTTCCGTCTCCTTTTTTCGTTCTTTCGTTCTGGCAGCGAGTGGCGAACTGCGAAGATGCTTCAGCCGCTCATTCCCGCGCAAGCGGGAATCCAGACTGGGTCCCCGCTTTCGCGGGGACGAGCGGGCTCACTCTGACGTTCGCTTTGTTCAGCAAAACTCGGGCGCATCTGCGTCGCGAGAACGGCTTTGGCTGCGCTTTGCATGCGTCGAGTCAGGATGACCCCCACTCTATCTCTCCCCCTTGCAGGGGGAGAGAAGCGCGAGCGCTAATGCGGAAACCTGCGTCGACTTGGGTGTCTGCTGGAGTGAGCCGCTTTCACATTCCTCTCCCTGAGAGGGGGAGGATCGAGGTGGGGGTCGCGGGCCGCTCGCGCGGCGCTCCGGAGAAGCAAAAAGATCAGCTGTTCCGCCGCTGCTCCGCCTGGATCGCCTCGTCGTGATACCAGCCGCTTGCGGACGCGATCTTCACACCGGGCTGTATGTGAGCAGTGGCCGCGGGCTCAAATGCTTCACGTTGGTCCGTCGCCGCAAAGCGGCCCCGCGGCGGGAAAGTATAGATCGTCGCCGATCGCGAGGCATGCGCCGCGTCGGAGAAATTCGTTGTCATTGTTCGGCTCCTTCGCCGCGCGCGCCACTCGAAGCGCGCGTGTTCAACTGAGTCTCTTGTTCTCCAATATAGTGCTTTGCCCGCGCTTTGTTCGGTATGCCTCACAGAAAATCAGCATATGGCTACAATATGTGCATTTTCGTATTTGCTCATTGGCATCGCATTGGCGTCGCGGTGAATTTGCTGCACTGCCGTTGTGACTGCCTCACCAACGGTCATACGAATCGACTGGCACACTAAATGCTTAAAAATTACGCGTGAGCCGGTCGCCGGACGCCGTTGGCGGCTCTGCTCACTTCAGTCCTTACGAACCTTCTCAAAGACAGACGCCAAAAGAGAGATCCATGACCAAATATAAACTCGAGTACATATGGCTTGACGGCTACAAACCGACGCCAAACCTGCGCGGCAAGACCCAGATCAAAGAGTTCGACGCGTTTCCGGCACTGGAACAGCTGCCGCTCTGGGGCTTCGACGGCTCATCGACCATGCAGGCGGAAGGGCACAGTTCGGATTGCGTGCTCAAACCGGTCGCGCTCTATCCTGACGCCGCGCGCACCAACGGCGTGCTGGTAATGTGCGAAGTGATGATGCCCGACGGCAAGACGCCGCATCCGTCGAACATGCGCGCCACCATTCTCGACGATCCCGGCGCCTGGTTTGGCTTCGAGCAGGAATACTTCTTCTACAAGGACGGCCGCCCGCTCGGCTTTCCGTCAAGCGGTTATCCGGCGCCACAAGGCCCGTACTACACCGGCGTCGGTTACACGAATGTCGGCGATATCGCCCGCAAGATGGTGGACGAACATCTCGATCTTTGCCTCGCCGCCGGCATCAACCACGAAGGCATCAACGCCGAAGTCGCAAAGGGCCAGTGGGAATTCCAGATTTTCGGCAAGGGCTCCAAGAAAGCCGCCGACGAAATGTGGATGGCCCGCTATCTGATGTTGCGGCTCACCGAGACATACGGCGTCGATATCGAATTCCACTGCAAGCCGCTCGGCGATACCGACTGGAACGGCTCGGGCATGCACTGCAATTTCTCGACCACGTTCCTGCGCGAAACCGGCGGCAAGGAGTATTTCGAGGCGCTGATGAAGGCGTTCTCGGCGCACCGTGAAGAGCACATCGCGGTTTACGGCCCGGACAACCACATGCGTCTTACCGGCAAACACGAGACCGCCGCCATCAACGACTTCACCTACGGTGTCGCCG
>JBAUGC010000078.1:0-1534 GCA_049679485.1 Xanthobacteraceae bacterium | reverse complement strand
GGGTTGAGATGATATCGTGGGTGGGACAGATGCGTATGCGTTGGATGTATATTCGCGGCTAAAGCCAACGAATCCGGGCGCGGTCTTTAGGCCGCTTTGGTATGCGTCGCCGCCGTGCCGAGAGAGCTATGCTGGAAACTGGGTGACGGGGTGAGGAAGGCGGCGTAACGGGGTAGGTGCTGAAGCCACCCGAACCTCCCAAACGGAGCGTTACGCCATGAACGAGCATAGAGTTATAGCGCTACGACAGAAAGACGAAATCGACGATCCTCTCAGCGAAATCCTGCGTTCGGGTGCGCGTCGACTGATTGCCCAGGCGGTGGAGGCGGAGTTCGAGACATTTCTGATCTCGACCGCCGGTCTCGTCCTTCCGGATGGCCGTCAACGGGTGGTGCGCCACGGGCATGATCCGATTCGGGCGATCCAGACGGGAATCGGCCCGGTCGATGTACAAAAGCCGAAGGCCCGCGATCGTGCGGCGGCGGGAAAGCGGCTTCGGTTCACGTCGAACATCCTGCCGAAGTGGGCGCGCCGGACGAAAAGTCTCGACGCTCTGCTGCCAGTTCTCTACCTGCGCGGGATTTCAGCCGGCGATTTCCAGGAGGTCCTTGCGGCCTTGCTGGGGAACGACGCGCCGAACCTCTCGCCGGCGGTCATTGCGCGGCTCAAGGGCGAGTGGGAAGACGAATATCGGCGATGGCAAGCACGCGATTTGTCGGCGCGCCATTACGTTTACGTCTGGGCGGACGGCGTCTATTTGCAGACGCGCATGGAACCGCAGGCCGAATGCATGCTGGTGCTGATGGGCGCGACGCCGGAGGGCCGGAAGGAGTTGATCGGTTTTCAGACCGGCCATCGGGAGAGCGCGCAGAGTTGGAAGGAACTGCTCGTTGATTTGAAGGCGCGCGGCCTATCGATCGCACCGCAAGTTGCCACCGGCGATGGAGCCCTCGGATTCTGGAAAGCCCTCGACGAGGCTTTCCCGACGCCGCGGCATCAACGCTGTTGGCTGCACAAGACGCTGAATGTTCTCGACAAGTTTCCAAAGTCGCTGCAACCCAACGCGCACAAGGACCTGCGCGAAATTTGGCTGTCGCCGGATCGCGCTTCGGCTGAAGCGGCCATGACGACATTCGCGCAGAAGTACGCGCCCAAATATGACAAGGCCGTCGATTGTCTGATCAAAGATCGAGAGACGCTGCTGACATTCTTTGACTTTCCCGCTGATCATTGGGTCCATTTGCGCACGTCGAACCCGATTGAAAGCGTCTTCGCGACGGTCCGGCATCGTACCGTCCGCATGAAGGGCGCTTTGTCACAAGACACCGCGCGTCTCATGGTCTTCAAGCTGGTGATGGCGGCGTCAAAAACCTGGCGTCGATTGAAAGGCGAATATCACTTGCCGAAGGTCATTCAAGGTGTCAAATTCAAAGACGGAATCGAAGTCGTGCCTACAATCAAATCCGCCGCTTGATTCACACCGTCACCTAAATTCATCTGTAGCTCTAGTGCGTTTTGGCGACGTGTCTTATCC
>JBAUGC010000077.1:0-2559 GCA_049679485.1 Xanthobacteraceae bacterium | reverse complement strand
GTCGTGGGGCTACGCCGGCGTTCTCAACCTCGGTCAGGGCCTGTTCTTCGGCGGCGGCGCATACATGCTCGCGATGTCGCTGAAGTTGGCGAGCCAGACCAGCTTGCAGCAGGGTTCGGACAAGCCGGTTCCGGACTTCATGCTGTGGAATGCTGAACCGGGCTCACAGACCGCTCTTTGCTGCATCAACAAAGCGTCGTTTCTTTGGATCCCGTTCCAAAATCAATGGTTCGGCGTTGCCATGGGCATTGTGCTCCCGGTGTGCGTGGCCGCCCTCCTCGGCATCATCCTGTTTCGCAAAAGGATCGCGGGGGTCTTCATTTCCATCATCACGCTGGCCCTCGTTCTCCTGGTGCGCCTACTCATCATCGACGCGCAGCCGATAACCAACGGCTTCAACGGGTTGACGGACCTTGGCTGGTTCAAACTGTTCGACTTCGAGTTCGATCCGTATTTGGTTCAGACCTACTACCTGATCGCCATCTCGCTTGCGGTCGTGCTCGTCGCCGCGCGACTTTTGATCGAGACCCGCGCCGGCTTGATATTGCAGGCAATCCGCGACGATCAAAATCGAGCGAGATATCTCGGCTTCGACGTGCCGCGCTTTCAGACCTTCTTCTTTACGGTTTCGGCGGGCATCGCGTCATTTGCCGGCATGCTCTATGTCATCGCGGCCGAGTTCGCCTCGCCGACTTTCATGGATCTGAGCTTTTCGATCAGCATGGTGGTGTGGGCGGCGGTCGGCGGACGCGCCTCGATTCTAGGCGCCTGCATCGGCGCCATTCTGATCAACACGCTTACCGCTACGGTGAGCGAAACCAAAGGCTTTGCCGAAGCCTGGAAAGCCATCATCGGCCTGATCTTCGTCCTGGTCGTGCTGTATCTGCCGCGCGGTCTCGCTGGCTTTGCTCACGATCTCGCCGACCGGTTTGTCGCGCGCGTCAACGGCTGGCGATCGAGCGCTGCTGGCGGGCAACAAGCAAATAAAGTCCAGCCGGCGGAATAGGACACGGCGATGCCCGCAGCGCTGACGGTTGACGGTCTCTCGGTCGATTTTGACGGCTTCAAAGCCGTCAACACCGTGACGATGATCGTCGATGAGGGCGAATTGCGCGTCCTTCTCGGCGCCAATGGTGCCGGCAAGACCACACTCATGGACCTGATCTCCGGCAAGACCAAGAGCACAAGCGGGCGCGTGTTCCTCTACGACACCGACATCACCAACAAGGAAGAGCACGAGATCGCGCTCGCCGGCGTTGGGCGCAAATTCCAGATCCCGAGCGTGTTCAAGGATCTCACTGTCAGGCGGAATCTGGAAGTGGTGAGCTGTGGCGACACGCGGGTCCTAGCGAACCTCGGATTCGGATTCTCGCGCGAAAGCGAACAGCGTGTCGACGAAGTCCTCGAACTTGTCGGTCTCTCGGAGCAGGCGGCGATGATAGCGGCCAATCTCAGTCACGGCCAGACCCAATGGCTCGAGCTTGGAATGCTGATGGTGCAGAACGCCAGGGTTCTCTTGCTCGATGAGCCCACCGCAGGAATGACCCAGGCGGAAACACTGAAAACCTCCAAGATCATCAACGCGCTCAAGGGCAAGCATACCCTGCTCGTGGTCGAGCATGACATGGCGTTTGTCCGCGAGATCGCCGAACGCATCACGGTCATGCATCTCGGCCAGGTCCTGGCCGAGGGCAGCGTGACCGAGATCGAGCAGAATCCAAAGGTACGCGAAGCTTATCTCGGCTCGAGGGCGATCAGCTGATGCTTAAGCTCGTCCAGATCGACAGCTATTACGGCCGCAGTCACGTGCTGCATGGTGTAAACTTGGACGCCCACGCCGGCGAAATCACTGCGATTCTCGGCCGCAACGGCACCGGAAAGACCACACTTCTCAAGACCATCATGGGCCTGACCGATCGGGCCACCGGCGAGATCAGATTTGGGACGGACGATATTGTCGCCCAGCCGACCTTCCGGCGGGCCCGTGCCGGCTTTGCCTACGTGCCGCAAGGCCGCGAGATCATTCCCGACTTCACCATCCGCGAGAATATTCTGCTCGGAGCTTTCGCGCGGCGCGATGGGCGCCGTTCGATCCCCAGTCTCGTGCCCGAGCTGTTCCCGTATCTCATCGAGAATCTCGATCGCAGGGGTGGGGTGCTGTCCGGCGGACAGCAGCAACAGCTCGCGATCGCGCGCGCTCTCGCCGCCGAGCCGAAGATATTGCTGCTCGACGAGCCGACGGAGGGAATTCAGCCCTCGATCGTCGAAGAAATCGAAGAGGTCATTCTGCGTCTCAATCGCGTGGAGCATCTCACCGTCATTCTCGTTGAGCAAAATGTCGCCTTTGCGCGCCGCGCCGCGCGCCGTTTCGCCATCATGGAGAAGGGCAGCGTCGTTGCGGCGGGCGACATCGGCGATCTGAGCGACGATCTGGTCCACCGCCATATGGCGGTTTGAACGTGTTGCCGATTGCCGCGGCTCACCAACGCCGCGACATTCGGATGAAAAATGCAAGAGCCTGTCACCAAGGAGAACGTTCATGTTGCACGGCGATATTTC
>JBAUGC010000076.1:0-1610 GCA_049679485.1 Xanthobacteraceae bacterium | reverse complement strand
CCTATAGCTTTACCCCGACCAATGGCGATCCGACCGGCGGCGGCTCGCATACGACCCGCACCATCGACTGGAGCGTGAACGACGGCACGTTGAGCTCGAACACCGCAACTAGCACGCTCGATACCGTGCACGTGGCCCCGACCGTCACCGCTGGTGCGAACGTCAACTTCGGCTTCGGCGGCTCACCGGCGATCCTCGACGCCGGGTTGACCGTTACCGACGGCGACAGTGGTGGCGACCTCTCCAGCGCCACGGTTTCGATCGGCACAGGCTACGTCAGCGGCGATGACACGCTTAGCTTCACTACTCAAAACGGCATTGTCGGCTTGTTCAGCTCCGGTGAGTTAACGTTGAGCGGCGTGGCGAGCATTCTCGATTACGAGACGGCGCTCGAATCGATCACATTCGACACCACGAGCACAACCACCGGCAGCCGCACCATTGATTGGGCCGTCAATGATGGCGTTTTGAGCTCGGCTGTCGCGACCAGCACCGTCGACGTCGCGCCTTGTTACTGCCCCGGCACGCTGATCCAGACGCCGCGCGGCCAGAAGAAAGTGGAGAAGCTCAAGATCGGCGACAAGGTGATGACCGCTTCGGGCGAGGCGCGGCGGATCAAATGGATCGGGCGCAGGAGCTATAGCGGCCGGTTTGTGATGGGGCGCAAAGACGTTCTACCGGTCTGCGTCAAAGCTGGCGCACTCGAAGACAACGTGCCGAAACGCGATCTGTGGATTTCGCCGAACCACGCGATGTATCTCGACGGCGTGCTGATCGAAGCCAAGGACCTCGTCAATGGCGTGTCGATCGTGCAGGCCGAGAGCGCCGAAAGCATCGAATACTACCACGTTGAGCTGGACACTCACGACGTGCTCATCGCCGAAGGCGCGCTGGCGGAGAGCTATATCGACGACGACAACCGCTTGCTGTTCCACAACGCCCATGAGTTCCGGGAGAAATATCCGGACCAGGTGATCGGGCCCGCGCAATATTACGCGCCGCGATGCGACAGCGGGTATGAGCTGGAGACGGTGCGGCAGCGCATCGCGTTGCGGGCCGGACTGGTGGCAAGCGAAGAGGCGCCGCCGATCGGCAATCTGCGCGGCTTTGTCGATCGTATTACCGGCGAGTGCGTCTCCGGCTGGGCGCAGAATCTCGATCATCCCGAAGCGCCGGTTTGCCTCGACGTCGTGGCCGGCGGCCTGCTGCTCGGCCAGGTTCTGGCCAGCGGTTATCGCGAGGACCTCAAGCAGGCCGGCATGGGCAGCGGCTGCTACAGTTTCGAGTTCGCTGTTCCTCCGGAGCTTGTTGTTGCTGCCGACGAAATCGAAGTGCGGCGCTCGCTCGACGGTACCGCGCTCGAACTGACCATCGAAGCGTGGCGCATGCTGCGGCAAAGTACATCGCGCGGACGCGAAGGCAGGCGCGCCGTGGCATGACGGCGGGCTTGCGCTTGACCGCATTCATGTCGGCGGACGTGTCCCCTGGGCGCGAAGCCGAGTCTGGGTCGTTATGGCGAACGTGTGCTTTTCGGGGGCAACATAAGCTGCGTTCGGCCAACCAGCGGTCAAGGCGATGTCGGCCGCCTGCGGATGAAGCGCCTCCGATCG
>JBAUGC010000075.1:0-4660 GCA_049679485.1 Xanthobacteraceae bacterium | reverse complement strand
CAGACCCTGCAGCGCATATAACGTCGTGTCCTGATAGGACATCACCGTGATGGTTTTGCCCTTGAGGTCGGCCGGTCTCTGGATGTTGGAATCCTCGCGGACCACGAGCTGCATGAAGCCTTTGCCGCCGAACACCGCGACGACTTTGATCGGCACGCCGTTCTGCCGCACGATGATTGGGCCATCCCCCAGGATGCCGCCGAGTGGTGCGTTGCCGGCGCCGACTTCCTTGGCGACGTCGACGCCGCCACGGCCGACCGCGTAGTTCACGTCCAGTCCCGCTTGCGAAAAGTAAACTTTCCCCATGGCGAGCTGGATCGGGCCAAAGGCCGGCAGAATCGGAGGCGCCGGAAATAGATATGTGAGCTTTTCATCCGCGCGCGCGGGTGTCGCCGCTTGTAAGACGCCAACAGCAAGCGCCAGGACAGCGACGGCCCTCAAGGCGAAGGAAGCGGACCGCTTGCTCACGCCACTCAACATCGTTGCCTCCTTCACGCGTGGACGCGTCGCGTATTGTTGCCGCTTGCGGAGCGGAGCGGGCGGGGCATGTTGACCGCGGTCCGTGGTGTCAGCTTCTCGGTCCGCGACGGTGAAGTTGTCTCCCTGATCGGGCCGAGCGGTTGCGGCAAGAGCACGCTGCTCAACATCGGTTCCGGGCTCGCAGCGCCAAGCGAAGGCGCGGCTTTCGTCGACGGCGAGCAAGTTGCGGGCCCGAACGCGCACGTCGCCTTCATGCTGCAGAAGGATCTGTTGCTGCCGTGGCGGACCGTTGCTGAAAACGTCATGTTCGGCGCCGAGATTCAGCGCCAATCGCCGAAGGCGCGCCGCCAACGCGCGCAGCAATTGCTGGTAAAATTCAATCTCGCCGAGTTCTCCAACCATTATCCGCATCAATTGTCGGGCGGCATGCGGCAGCGTGTGGCGCTGGCGCGTACGCTCGCGGTCGACCCGCACGTGCTGCTGCTCGACGAGCCGTTCTCGGCGGTGGATGCGCAGACCCGCATGGTGCTACAGCGCGACCTTGCGCAAACGCTCAAGGAAGCGCGCAAGACCGCGCTGCTCATTACGCATGATCTAATCGAAGCGGTCACGCTGTCGGATCGCGTACTGGTGATGAGCCGGCGGCCGGGCACCATCATCGATGCAATTACAATCGAGCTGCCGCGCCGCGACGATCCAATCGCGCGGCGACAAGATCCCAAGGTGAGCGATTACGTCGCCCGGCTGATGGGTCGGCTCGGGATCGGCCATGGCGAGCTTGAGGTCGTGCGAGACGAGGCATGAACGGCGCCGCGCAATCCTCCTCGGTCAGTAAGGGAACGGCCGCGAGCGTCATATTGCTGGTCGCGTTTCTCGCGGCCTGGCAGTGGGGGCCGGGCTTGTTCGGCGTTCCCCCGTATATCGTGCCTTCACTCTCGATGGTGGCGCGGGAATTCGTGCACGATTGGCAAGTGAGCCACCTTCTGCTCCACACCGGCGTGACCGCGGGCGAAGTGCTGGCCGGCTTCGTGTTCGGGAGTCTGCTCGGCGCGTTTGTCGGTTATGTGCTCGGAATGTCGCCGACCGCGGAGGTTGCGCTCTCGCCCTACATTCTCGCGCTGCAGATTGCGCCCAAAGTCGCGTTCGCGCCGCTGTTCATCCTATGGATGGGCTTTACGGTCTATCCGAAAATCCTGGTGGCGATCCTGATCGTGTTCTTTCCGGTCATGGTCAACGTCTTGACCGCGATCCGCGGCGTCGATCCGGACTTGATCAATCTGGCGCGCGCGTTCAAAGCGACGCGTGCGCAGATTTTCTGGAAGATCGAATTTCCAGCCTCGCTGCCGCCGATGTTTGCCGGGCTGCGCATCGGCTCGACTCTGGCCGTGGTCGGCGTCGTCGTCGGCGAACTGGTCGGCGGCAATGTGGGACTGGGTTACCTGCTTAGTTTCGGCGAAGGCCAAGCCAATACGCCGATGGTCTTTGTCTCGATCGTGATGCTGACCGTCGTCGGCGGTATCGCCTATCTCGCCGTCATCATCATCGAGCGGCGCGTGCTGCACTATCTGCCGGCGCGAAGTTTCGGCGGCAATATTTGAACCGCGAGGAAATGCAATGAAGCCCGTCGGGATCAACCGGCATGATGCAACCACGGCCCGGAAAATGATCGCGGACGGCAGCTTCACCGCGCGGACCTATCTGCAGGCCTGCCTCGATCGCATCGCCGAGCGCGAGCCGGATGTCGGCGCCTGGAGCCACCTGGCGAAGGAAGCTGCGATCGCGCAGGCCGCAAACGCCGACGCAAAGCAAGGGGAGGGCGCGCTGCACGGCATCCCGATCGCGATCAAGGACATTATCGACACGCACGACATGCCGACCGAACATGGTTCGCCGATCTACAAAGGCTCAATGCCGCCTGCGGACGCCGCTTGCGTCGCGATGCTGCGGCGAGCGGGCGCCATCGTTCTCGGCAAGACTGTTACGCCGGAATTCGCCGCCGTGACGCCGGGCCGCACCGCGAACCCGCACAACATCAAGCACACACCGGGCGGCTCTTCCTCGGGATCGGCCGCCGCGGTCGCCGACTTCATGGTGCCGGCCGCAATCGGCACGCAGACCGTGGGCTCGACCATCCGCCCTGCATCGTATTGCGGCGTCGTCGGCTACATGCCGTCGCACCAGATCCTGCCGGTCCAGGGCGTGAAAGTGCAGGCCGGCTCGCTGGACAATCTCGGCATCCTGACACGATCGGTGGCCGATGTGGCGCTGGTCGCGAATGCGATCCTGGGCGGCGAGGTACTGCACGCGGAGCCTTTGGCGCACGCGCCGCGCATCGGCTTTTGCCCGTCGCCGCACTGGCCGCAGGCGCAAGCCGCGATGCGGCAAGTCATGGAAGAGGCGACAGCGCTGTTGCGCAGCACCGGGGCGAGCGTTGAAACGGTTGAGTTGCCGGCGAGCTTCGATGCAGTGCTCGATGCTCATTGGACAATCCTCGCCTTCGAGTTCGCCCGCGCCATGGCGTATGAGTTTTGCAACCACGCTGACAAGCTTAGCCCGAGGCTCGTCGGCCTGCTTGAGCGCGGCTTTGCGACGCCGTTCGGCGATTATACGGCCGCGTGCGCGCTCGCCATTGCGCGGCGACGCGAATTCGCGCCCATTGTCAGCGCGTATAATGTTTTGCTGACGCCCGCGGCGGCAGGTGAAGCGCCCGAAGGGCTCACAGGGCCAAGCGACCTTTTGTTTCAGCGCTTCTGGACCATGTTGCATGTCCCCGCAATCACGCTGCCGGGATTTACCGGCCCGCAAAATCTCCCGGTCGGCATCCAGCTCATTGGCCCGCAGTTCGAGGACACGAAGCTGCTACGCGCGGCCGCATGGATCGAGCGCACCATCCACGAGCATCGTCACTCCTGAGATCGGCAAAGCGCGCTACGCCGCCTTCACGCCGCGCCGGGCGTGACCGATGACCAGCGCCGCGATTGCCGCGAGATAAGGCAGGATGACGAGAAACTGATAGGGGAGGTCAGGATAAATCGTCTGCAAACGGATCTGGGTTGCTTCCGCCAGACCAAATCCAAGCGCCGCGAGTAACGCAATCACCGGGCGCCTTCGTCCCAGCATCACGCAGGCGACGGCAAGAAAGCCGCGGCCCGCCACCATGTTCTCCACGAAGGCGTTGACCTGCACGACTGACAGATAAGCGCCGCCAAGGCCCGCGGTGACGCCGCCAAACAGGATGCACATAGTTTGGCGCAGCTTTACCGGAATTGCCAAAGTCTCGGCGACCCCGGCGTTTTCGCCGCAGGCCCGGACTTCGAGGCCGAACGCGGTGCGGTTGATGACCCATCCAGTCGCAATGGCCAGCGCCACGGCGATATAGGCGAGCGGGCTTTGTGCGAACAGGGTCGGGCCGATGACCGGAATGTGCGAGATGGCGCCGAGATCGAGCGGCGCCAGCCCTTGGACCGACGTTGGCCTGGCGCCGATGGTCAGACGTGCGGTGAAGCTCGAAAAGCCGAGCCCGAAAATGACCATGCCGATACCGCTGACGAATTGGTCGATCCGCAGCGCCAGAACCATGAAGGCATGAAAGCCGGCGAGGATGAGGCCGATGATCATGGCGAAAAGAACGCCGAGCCACGGCGATCCGGTGCGCACCGAGCCCCACGCAGCAACGAAGGCGCCCGACAACATTACGCCTTCGATGCCGATGTTGAAAATGCCGGAGCGTTCCGCGGCAGCTTCGCCGATGGCCGCGAGCCCGATCGCCATGCCGAGCCTGATGGTCGCGGCAAGCAATGCGGTGATGAATATCGCATCCATCACGCGACCGCCTTTCGGCTCGGCAATGCCCATTGCACCGCGGCAACGGCGAAGATAACGGAGGCTTCGATGATCCATACCAGCGGGAAGGGCAGCGCCAGTTCGCGCTGCAACGCGCCAGCGCCGGCGAAAAAGACACCGAACAGGCACGCGGCCAGCGGGATCGCGGCCGCTTCGAGCCGCGCGATCAGTGCAACAGCGATGGCGGCGAGGCCGAAACCTTCGCTCATATTGTCCTGCAGCCGCTGATAGATGCCGCCAACTTCGACCGCTCCAGCGAGTCCGGCGAGCCCACCCGAGATCGCCATGACGATGACGGTGAGGATTTTCACATGGAAGCCGGCATAGGCGGCGGCCC
>JBAUGC010000074.1:0-1896 GCA_049679485.1 Xanthobacteraceae bacterium | reverse complement strand
CCTCGGTTTCGCGCTCGTGCTTCTCGAAGGCGGCGCGGAGTTGGTCGGACTGCGCGGCCTTGGCCATTTTCGGAAGGGCCGTCAGAATCTTCTTCTCCGCGAAATAAATGTCCTTCACCGTGTCGTGAAACAGTTCTTTCAAGTTCTTCTCCGCCATGGTCATCGCCTCCACGTGTTACGATAGATTTAGGCTAGCTTGCAGCTTTGCGATTGACGCCTTTGCGCAGCGCCACGGTCGAGAGTTTTTTGTCAGCCGCTTTCTCCTCGTTGAGATTAGTCGTCAGTAAACGGACCACGTCGTCGCGGCCCAACTCATCGGCCCAGGCGATGAGTGTGCCGTAACGCGCCATCTCGTAATGCTCGATTGCCTGGGCCGATCCTATAATTGCCGCATCGAGAACGCTCTTGTCCTCGACTTCGCCGGCCACCTCATCAGCTTCGTCGATAAGCCCATCGATAGCCGGGCACCGGACGCCCTGCGGCTGTCGGCCGAGCATTTTAAAGACCTGGTCGAGTCGCCCGATCTGTTTAGTTGTCTCTTCAAGATGATCCTTCAGACCCTTTGTGAGATCGCGGTTACTGGCCTTGTCGATCATTGTTGGCAGCGCTTTTACGATTTGGCTTTCGGCGTAATAGATGTCCTTCAGCCCGTGCAGCAGAAGGTCGTCCATTGTCTTGACGTCTTTGGAGAACAGACCCACGACGCGCTCCTTGAGAGTTTTCAATTTTGCTCCGGTTCGGGCGCCACGAAGCCGCCCGAACCGGAGCCTGAGGCGCCTGCCAGTACATCCGTGGCGGCGACCTGCAGCGTGAACGCCCCGAAATAGACCTAGTTCCTCGCTCGGAGAATTTGGCTCATTCGGTGGAATGAGTAGGCGGGGTCTCGACTTTGCGGTTTTGAATTTCTTTCCGCACGGCGCTCGCGGAATTGCCGACCCGTTCGACGGTGTGGCGAAGTTCTTCAAGAGTCACGCCGAAATGCTTGATCCAATATTTGACCTCGTCCGGATGATCCATCGCGATTTTGCTGCGGTCGGACGTGGCGCTTTTGGACATGGGCGGGCGGGGCTGATCAGCCGTTAGGCGCGGCGGACGCGGCCGGCGCGGATTGAAGAGCCAGCCATCGCGTGCCGACGCCACTGTCGTAAAGGAGGATGCCAGCCAGAATAACGACTGCGACTACACCGCTACCGATTATGAAGCGCAGAGATGGTTCCGGAATAGTCGGTTTTCTTCGTCCGGCGCGCTTTTGGGTTTTGCGCATGCTTTTGCAACCCGCGCGGGGCGCCCATGTTCCAAAGAGGAACCCCGCTGGGCGTCGTTGATTGAAATCACAATGGTTGATCTGCAGTCCGCCTCAATGTCATCGCACGACCGTGACGGCACCGGGCATCTCGGCGAACTCGCCCGTGAGGTCCTTGACGCCGCGCGGCACAAAAAGCTCTCGATTGTAACGGCAGAATCTTGCACGGCGGGCAAGCTCGCGGTCCTGCTGTCCGAGGCGCCGGGCGCTGCCGAGCATCTGCAGGGCGGCTTCGTCGCCTATACCAAGGCGAACAAGATCCACGCCCTCGGCGTATCGCCGGATTTGTTGCGCCGCCGCGGCGCTGTATGCGGCGAGGTGGCGACAGCGATGGCCCGCGGCGCCCTCGCCCGCGCCCCGGCCGATATTGCGATAGCGATCACCGGAGTAGCGGGCCCGGAGCCTGACGAGGACGGAAACCCCGTAGGGATAGTTTGCATCGCCCTCGCTCAAAAAGGACGCCCGCCGTTTACGTTTGAGAAAAACTACGGGTTGGCGGCTCGGGGCGAAATTCAGGAGGCCGCCATGGCTGACGCCTTGTCCGCCTTGCTTGACGCCCTCAGGTAGCGCGGCAATCCGGCCGTGGAACTGAG
>JBAUGC010000073.1:0-5743 GCA_049679485.1 Xanthobacteraceae bacterium | reverse complement strand
CGCGCAATGGCGGGCATCGCGCGCGGCTTGCGGCTCAACACCGCCTCAATGCCGTCTTCCACCAGTTGCTTGCGCGCCCGGTAAACCATGGATGGGCTGGTCTCCAGCGCTTCAATGATCCGGTTGTTGTCGCTCCACCCTTTGCCGCCTTCCGAGACATCGGCCTTCAACAAGATCCGCGCTTTCAGTACCCGTCGCGCCGGGCTCTTTCCCTTCCGGATCACCGTTTCAAGCCGTTCGCGTTCCTCGCCGCTCAGCCTCACAACATACTTCTTTACCAAAATCTCCTTCGCAGCCATGGATCGCCTCCATCGCCGGTCCTCGGCCACGAAAGCGAATCACTAAATCCTTTCAAATTGATTGAAGCGGGCGACTAGTCGGTTTTGACGCCCGCACCTCAAACCATACCAACGCCGGTTCGCGCGTGCGGTTACTTCTACCACAGTAAATCGTGTCGCAAGTGGCCGATCGGGGCGTGTCTCCTAAACGTCACTCGCATCGCACTCTTGGCTGAATCGGAGACATCGTCCCGACTTAGCTGACGCCGCTCAATCGAAAGGGTGTCGCTTTGCGCCCATCAGTCAGCAGTCGCTTGGAGGCGTATTGCCTTCGAAGCGGTCGGCCATCCAATCAGCTGCTGTATCCGCACTGTCGTAGGCTATGGAGCCGTGGCTAACGCCCGGCATCAAAAGCAATTTGACTTTGCCGCCCGCTTTGCAGAGCCGGTCCCTATAGGCTTGCGTGACCGCGGGACGAACGAGACCATCGGACAATCCCTGCGACAGGAACAAAGGAATGTCGGTCGGAAGAACACCCGCCGAGTTCTGCACAAGAAGGGACTTCCAAGGTTCTATCGTGGCCGGGTTTTTCACGGACAGGAAGGTTTGCGCTAACGGGGCGGACATCTTCTCCCGGATGTAAAGGTCGAATGCTCCTTCAATGCATTGGTTGGCCAGCGCGTCGACGGTGGGCATCGCCACGGGTTCAACCACTTCATTTATGGGAGCATTGAAAACCCTGGCCCATGACCACATCGTCATAGCCGTCAGGTTGCGGCCGCCGGCCGTGTTGAGATCGTCGGTCATCAGTGCGGTGAGGTCCGTTGCCGGCGCGGCGGCAGCGACGCCGACGAGCTGCAACTCCGGCGCATAAGATTTGGCGATCATTCCGGTAAACAGGGCCGCCTGACCGCCCTGCGAGTGACCCCAAACGGCATAACGGGTAGAATTCTCCAATCCTGGAAACGATCGGGCGGCCCGTACCGAGTCGATAACCGCGCGCGCTTCGCTTTCTCCGACGAGATAGGGGTGTGGGCCGGGCGTGCCGAGGCCGGGATAGTCCGTGGCTGCAATTGCGTAGCCATTCTCCAAGAGATGGCGACTTCCTGCCATTTGTTGAAAGACGAACAGCGCCAGGGATGGTGCACAGTGTGATACAACACCGGTGGTCGGATGAGCCCAAGCGACAATGGGCCATCCGCCAGCTGGCGCTTGTCCGGCGGGAACGATGACAATTCCCGACACGGCAATCGGCGTCCCGTCAGGCTTAGTTGAGCGATAAAGCACCTTGTGAGCGGTTGCTCCTGCAGCTGCCCCAACCCTCGGCTCATGTCGAATCACACTGCCGATCGCTCCCGCGATTTCGCTGTCGGTTGCCTGGTAGAAAGCATCCTGGGCTCTCGCTGGCGGAGAGAGGAGCACGGAAGAGCAACCGCCCGCGAGAACAAACGCCCAAGCCCGGAGGTTTTTTTTGTCGTCCGGTACACGATGACTTCCTTCTGAAGTTTGTTGCGGTTGTTGTGGTGGCATCACGGAGTATAGACGACCCGCTGGGGACGGCCTGGCTTTGTCCTGTCTAGAAGGCCGACGCCTTGGCAAGCGCCCCGGCGCAGATTGGGATTGTCAGGTCTTCGATCGCGGCCTGCTGCTGTGCTCCAAACACATCTCGCTCATCGACCGACGCGGAAATGTTCGGCCGATCGATCGAGATTTTGATCGCATCGCAACTGTCGACGAAGAAGGTGCCGACCACGTGCTCCGGCGGCAGCTTGAGGATTTGCGCCACGCTGTCCCTGCTGAAGACGTTGGAGCGCAGCGCCGCCTCGTAGTTCTCGCCTGACGTGAAGATGATATCGAATGTCAGACGATTGATGCCGGCGTCCTTGCTGCGGATCACGACAGCCATGTCAAGGAGCCGATGCCGGCCGACCACAAAGCCGGAAGACGGAACGTCGGCGATGAGCGAGAGCGTTCGATCGTCGAGGTTGCCGATATAGCCGGTCTCACCGATGTCGTAGTAGCGCGGCCGGGCGCGACCCGTCTCCGTCCATGCGGCGCCATTAGCGTTGTAGTAGGTGATCGGGAACATCTCGTTCTTAATAATGTCCTCGTTTTGCAAGAGGTGATAGAGCGACCAGGCGTAGGCGTCGGGCGCGTCGAGATTGATTCGCGACGTGGCCTTCGGTCTGACGATTTTGAAGATGCGCTCGATCTCCTGCGCATGGAGCGTCGCGAGACGCTTCGGATCGCGATCCACGGTGCGCAGCAGGATCGCCGGATTTGAGGCATCCGCATCGGTGATCGTGTAGCTCGCATTGGCGAGCGCGTCCGGGAACTCGTCCTCGATCAGCTTGATCACCGCCGCCTTGATCATCGAATAGTTCTCGAAGAACACCGGATCGCGTGTGCCGCTCGGTACGATGGCGCCGTAAAGGCCGTCGTCGCGTTTAAAACTCACCAGGTTGGGCGAGAGCGGATAAGCGATATTGCCGGCGGTAGCCTTGCGGCCAGGATAGCCGTAGTGGATGAGATAGTGGGTGAGCAGGCTCGCCAGCAGGACGGCCGACTCCTGGGTCTTGGCCTTGGTTTCGATGATGATGCCGAGCTCGCGTTGCGAGGCATCGACCGGCGTCTTCTGCACGCCATTGCGGCCGTAGACCAAGACATCTGCGGGCACTTTGGACAGGTCCTGCGGATCGATGTAAATCAGCGAAACCTTGCGTCCGCCGAGCCGGCGGGATCCTTCAAGCTTGATGCTCCACGGCCAGGGCTTGCCCGATCGTACAAATCGGCTGTTCCGGATTCCGGCAACACGGGAATCCTTCGCGAAGAACTGCGTCTTCTCCATCGCCAGGACGCCCTCCGGATAGAATTGAAGCTGTGGATGGCTTTCCTCGTAGAGCGAGTGCGCGGCAATGGAATAAGCGGTGCAGCGCCGGTCCGGATTGGGCGCAACGAAAAGCGCCGTGCCGTCATCATAGATCTCGGCGACCAGGCAGTCGGACGGCGAGCCCGGATCGCAGGCGAGCGCCCCGCATTCCAGCACATGGCCGACGTGATAGGCGAGGCCGGCATCGATGCCGCGGCGGATCATGTCGGACGCAAACAGCGCGATGTCGCAGGAACGGCCGGCGAGGATGTACTGCGCGCCGCCTTCGAGCGCGGTGATGAGCGGATGAATGCCCATCTGGCCAACGATCGTGCTCTCGCGCAACGCCTCTTCGCTCAATTCCGGTCCGGCGCCGGTCGGGCGCAGTGCGCCTTTGCGGAATTCCTCGATGACGGTCTGGGGGTCGAGCTCGGCGTTGATGACGGCGACTTTGGCGTCTTGCACACCGAGTTCGGCGAAGACTTCCTTGGCGACCGTGAGCATCCAGTCGAGGTTGCGGTTGCCGCCGGCCATGCCGCTGCTGCCGAGAATGACCGGGCAGCCGAGCCTTTTGCCAGCCTCGACCATGTGGCGGTAGTCGGCCTTCACGGCCTCGCGCTCGAAATATTCCGTGCCGGTGCCCAGGTAGTACGGGCCGGCGTCCATCGAGCCGGCGTCGGAGACGATGGCGTCGATGTGCCCCTTGAGCGCTTCGTCGAGCGATTCCTTGGGATAGCCGTAGCCGAGGGCGCCACAGGCGGAAACGACGCGATAAATGAGCTTAGCCATTGGAGTGCTCCTTGGGTTGAGGGCAAACCGGAGTCGCTCGCCCCATCGGTTGGGGCCGGATAATCATCACACCGCGGACGAAAACAAATACTACTTCAATATGCGGGTATCGGCGGCCGATATGGCTGGCTCGCCGCCGATCCACTCGATGCCCGGCGGCTTTGCTCTCCGCAGATGCTGATTGACGAATTGAGCCAGCACAATGCGCACGGCTTCGCCGGCGCTGGTAAGCGGAAAGTCGCTCGATGAAATGATCGATGCGGTGAGATGAAGCGGCGGCTCGATTAGCAATGGTCGCGGCATGTCGCCGCCGCCGATGTCCGTCAGATCGCCCTTCGGAATGATCGCATGACCGACGCCGGTGCGAACGGTGGACATCATACTCGAAAGGACATCTGCCTCAGCCGCGACGTTCGGGACAATGTTGGCGGCGGAGAAGGCGCGATCGAGCACACTGCGCGTAACGTTCGGCTGACTTGGCAGGATCAGCGGCAGCTTAGCAAGTTGAATGAGCGACACGGAGGCCGCTTTATCCCGAAGGGGCTGGCGGCAAATAAGATAGAGCCGTTGGCGAAACAGCGGCGCTCGGGCAAACTTGGCGACGAGTTCGTCTTCGTATACGAGGGCTAGGTCGAGCGTCTGCGCCTCGATCCTCGCCTTGACCGTCTCGCTGTCGGCAACGGCGAATTTGAGCGTCACCTTCGGCAGCGCGGTCTTGCACGATTCGATGAAAGGGCCTCCGAGCGACGCAGCGAGCGTCGAGGACATGCCCAAGCCGACGGTGCCTTCCGTTTCGCCGACGCTCGAGCGAACGATGCCCGGCAACTGCTCCATCTGCCGCAGGATCGACGATGCCTCGCGGTAGAGCACTTCGCCCGCCGGCGTCGGCCGCACGCCGCGAGCGCTGCGTTGCAGGAGGCTCAATCCCAGCTGTTCCTCTAGTTCAGCGATCTGTTGGCTCAAAGCCGGCTGCGCGACGTGAATGGTCGCGGCCGCGCGAGAAAAACTGCCTGCCTCAACGATCTTCACGAAATAGCGCAAATGACGGAGCTGCATGAGCCGAACGTTTAGATGATGGCGGTGAAAAATGCTATGGAGGCCCAATAGTTAGGCCCGGTGACTGCCGGTCGCATCGTGAGTTCGTCGCCCACTGATCAATTCGCGAATCGTCAATGCCGCGTTCGGCCCCTTGTCTGCCAGCAGATCGACGGCGATCGAAGGAGACAATCATTTCCGGTCCTTCGACGACGTTTTCATTTAGCTCACTTCCGCTTCGGATGGGGATAGGGAGTTTCAGACAAACGTGGTTGGGGCCGTCGCGCCGACGAGGGATCGAATGAATGCGTTGTTTGCTGCGGTGCATGAGTCTGAAAATGATGTGGTGGACGGTGCCCGCTCCCAGCAACGAGGTGCCCTAGGGTGATCGTTGCGATCGAATCACATCAGGGAGCCATCGACATGCAAGTCACTACGATCGGTTTGGACATCGCCAAGAACGTGTTTCAAGTTCACGGGATCGACGCGGCCGAGAAGGTCGTCGTTCGGAAGCAACTTCGGCGCAGCCAAGTGCTGGAGTTCTTCAAGGCGCTGCCGCCGTGTCTTATCGGCATGCAGGCGTGCGCCACCGCCCATTATTGGGCGCGTGAACTCACGAAGCTTGGCCACAAGGTTCGTTTGATGCCGGCGAGGGATGTGAAGGCATACGTCAAGCGCAACAAGAACGATGCTGCCGACGCTGAGGCGATCTGCGAGGCGGTACGCCGCCCAACCATGCGTTTTGTGCAGGTCAAATCGGCCGAGCAGCAGA
>JBAUGC010000072.1:0-25053 GCA_049679485.1 Xanthobacteraceae bacterium | reverse complement strand
CCGCGACGCTCTGCTTTATGTCACCCGGCAACCGCTGGTGACGCCGTTTCAGCTTCAATCCTACAGCACGGCCGCCGCCGAGGGGTGGTTGGCGCCGTTTTTGATCGCGGCGGTGATTGTCGCGCCGGCGAGCGAGGAGATCATATTTCGCGGGTTCTTGTTCCGCGGCTGGG
Source organism: Xanthobacteraceae bacterium (assembly GCA_049679485.1). Classification (GTDB taxonomy): domain Bacteria; phylum Pseudomonadota; class Alphaproteobacteria; order Rhizobiales; family Xanthobacteraceae; genus BOG-931. Next base: position 24,880 of record JBAUGC010000072.1, on the reverse strand, counting down.
CCCGTTCGGATCGCGCGGCGTGGCCGGCGATAGTAGTGATTTCGGTGTTATGGGCGGCGCTGCATGTTCAGTACGATTGGACCGGCATTCTGCAGATTTTCATTATTGGACTTTTTCTGGGCTGGATGCGGTGGCGGAGCGGCTCTCTGTTGCTGACCATCTTGCTGCACGCTTTATTCAATCTCGAAGGCATGGCCGAAACGATCGTGCAGATCCGGTTTTTCAGCTAATGCACCGTGATCAGGCGGGCTGAGCCGACCTCGTTCTGAGCCGAGAACGCAGTGGGAGGAGTGACCGCGGCCCTACCTAGCCCCGCGGACGCGGAAGGCCGATCACTGGTTCGGTGAAGCGCGCGATGGACGCCACGACCTCGTCGAGGGGCTCGGTACTATCCGGCGTCTCGTTCACGATAGTCGCCAGAACCTTCATGTCGCGCCTGAAAAGCGAATCGAGCGCAGTCAGTGTATGGCTGACAGTCCCCTGATAGGAGCCGGCGACCAGGATCAGCGGCAAGCCCAATGCCATCATTACATCGAGGATGGTGCGGCTGTCGTCGAGCGGCACCATGATGCCGCCCACGCCCTCAATCAACAAGACGTCGCGGTGTCGTTCGACCGCACTTTGACAAAAGGCCACGACGCGATCGACATTGATGCTGCGGCCCTCATACCGGGCCGCCAAATCCGGCGACACCGCGGCTTGAAAGCGCCAAGGCGAGACGCGCTCAATGGATTCCGGCGAGAACGGCAGTCCCAGCGCGGCAATCAGCACGCCGGGATCGCTCGCCGCCGCGCGCGCGGAATCGTATCCGCTGACAATCGGCTTGACGGCCTCGACAGTACGGCCGGATTGCCGCAAGTGGCGGATGAGCGAGGCGACGACCTGGGTCTTTCCCACGTTGGTTGCGGTCGCGGTGATAAAGATCGCGGTCACGGTGCGGCGCCTCGCGCGGCATGAAAGCGCCGAACGTGCGGCAATGCCAGCAAAAACAGGTCATCCGGCCGCGTTGGCCACAACGCGCCGAAGGAGCGACAGGCTCAATAGCCTACCGCCGTTCCATAAAGGTCGTAGGCCTCGGTGCGGTCGATCTTCACGGTCGCAATTTCGCCGACCCGCAACGGCCTGCGGCTTTGCACGAAAACCGTGCCGTCGATCTGCGGCGCGTCGCCCCTGCTGCGGCCTTTCGCAGTCGCCGGGCCTGATCCGGGCTTGCGGGGGACGACCTCATCGATGATAACGCGCTCCCGCGCACCGACCTTGCGCTTGAGGCGTTTGCGCGAAATCTCCTGCTGACGCTGCATCAATCGGTCGAAGCGCTCTGCTTTGACCGGCTCGGGTACTGGCGCAGCGAGATCGTTGGCCGCGGCGCCGGCAACCGGCTCATAGCGGAAGCAGCCGACGCGATCGAGTTCGGCGTCGCCAAGCCAATCGAGCAGCAGCGAAAAATCCGCGTCCGTTTCGCCGGGAAAGCCGACGATAAAAGTCGAGCGAATAGTCAGATCGGGGCAGACTGCCCGCCATTTTTGGATCCGCGAGAGCGTCTCTTCCCGCGCCGCAGGCCGGCGCATGCGTTTGAGCACGGCGGGACTGGCATGCTGAAACGGCACGTCAAGATACGGCAATATTTTGCCGTCTGCCATGAGCTGGATCACTTCGTCCACGTGCGGATAGGGATAGACGTAATGCAGTCGCACCCAGACGCCGAGTTCGCCGAGCGCGCGCGTGAGATCGAGGAACTTCGCCCGCACATCGCTGCCCTTCCAGTTGCTCGCCGCGTACTTCAAATCGACGCCGTAGGCTGACGTGTCCTGGGAGATGACAAGCAACTCGTTTACCCCGGCCGCCACCAGCTTCTCGGCTTCGCGGAGCACGTCGGCGGCCGGCCGCGAGACCAGGTCGCCGCGCAATTTCGGAATGATGCAGAATGTGCAGCGATTGTTGCAGCCCTCTGAAATCTTTAGATAAGCGTAGTGCCGAGGCGTCAGTTTGATGCCCTGGGGTGGAATAAGGTCGGCGTAGGGATCGTGCTGAGGGGGCGCGGCGCGATGCACCGCCTCCAGCACGCTCTCGTACTGCTGCGGCCCCGTCACGGCGAGGACGTTCGGATGCACGGCGGTGATCTTTTCCGGCTCCGCGCCCATGCAACCGGTCACAACCACCTTGCCGTTTTCAGCAAGTGCCGCGCCGATCGCTGCGAGCGATTCCGTCTGGGCGCTATCGAGAAAGCCGCAAGTATTGACGATCGCGAGGTCAGCATCGGCATGGTGGCGCGAAAGCTCATAACCTTCCGCCCGTAACCGCGTAATAATGCGCTCGGAATCGACCAAGGCCTTCGGACAGCCGAGTGAAACGAAGGAGATGCGGGGCGGGCGGTTCATCAGGGCTAGCTGGCCCAGCCAGCCGCCGATTTCAAGGCCATCAATCGGAGCGAATCCCACTAACGCGCACGGTAGGTGCTAACGCCCTGTTCCGGCGCCCAGGTGCCTGCCGGAAGCTTTCCCGCCTGCCAGAACACATCGATTGGCATACCGCCGCGCGGATGAAAATACCCGCCGATCCGCAACCATTTCGGCTTTAACAGCGCGACCAGTTTTTTGCCGATCGAGACGGTGCATTCCTCATGGAAGGCACCATGATTGCGGAAGCTGTTGAGATAGAGCTTGAGCGATTTCGATTCCACGAGCCAAGCCCGCGGCACGTAGTCGATAACCAGGGTAGCAAAATCCGGCTGGCCGGTAACCGGGCACATCACGGTGAACTCAGGAAAGGTGAAGCGGCCGACATAGTTCGTGTTCGGATGCGGATTGCTCACGCGGTCAAGCACCGCCTTTTCAGGCGAAGCCGGAATCGGCGCGGAGCGGCCGAGTTGAAGGAGCGGTTTCGGCATAGGCGCATCTCGTTGTGTTCGCGCATGCGATAACATGGACCGCCATCATCGGCATCTATTATGTCGGATACATGAAGTAAGTCGTACCGCACGCCCGGTTTTCGCTCGCGAGCCGCTAGTTAGACGGACATGGCATTGGGCTCGCCGTTCCTGTAGAAGCCGCGTCGCAGGTCAGGGAGAAGCCGGAGCGCGCATGACTGCCATTGTTGATATCATAGGCCGCGAAATTCTGGACAGCCGTGGCAATCCGACCGTTGAGGTCGATGTTGTTTTGGCTGACGGCTCACGCGGCCGTGCCGGCGTCCCGTCGGGCGCCTCGACGGGGACCCATGAAGCGGTTGAGTTGCGCGACGGCGGCGCGCGCTATCTCGGCAAGGGCGTCCGCAATGCGGTCGAGGCTGTCAACGGCGAAATTTTCGACGCACTCAGCGGCATGGATGCCGAAGCTCAGGTCAAGATCGACGAAACTATGATTGCGCTCGACGGCACGCCCAACAAGGGGCGGCTCGGCGCCAATGCTATCCTTGGGGTTTCGTTGGCCGTCGCCAAGGCGGCAGCAGCGGCGAACAACCTGCCGCTTTACCGCTATGTCGGCGGAACCGCCGCGCGGCTCTTGCCGGTGCCAATGATGAACATCATCAACGGCGGCGTGCATGCCGACAATCCGATCGACTTCCAGGAATTCATGATCGTGCCGCTTGGCGCGGCATCGTTCGCCGAAGCATTGCGCGCCGGGTCGGAAATTTTTCACACCCTGCGCGCCGCGCTCAAAGCAGCTGGCCATAACACCAATGTCGGCGATGAAGGCGGTTTTGCGCCGAATCTGCCTTCCGCCGAGGCTGCGCTCGATCAGGTTGTCGCGGCGATCGAGAAGGCGGGATACCGGATCGGCCAAGACGTCATGATTGCGCTCGATCCTGCCGCGAGCGAGTTTTTCAAAGACGGCGCGTATCGTTACGAGGGAGAAAGCAAGACCCGCTCCATCGAGCAACAGGTCGAGTATTTGGCCGGACTGGTGCAGCGTTATCCGATCGTCTCGATTGAAGACGGCATGGCCGAAGACGATTTCGCCGGCTGGAAACTACTGACGCAGAAAATCGGCGACCGCTGCCAGCTCGTCGGCGATGATGTCTTTGTCACAAATGTCACGCGGCTGTCGGAGGGTATCGAAAACGGCATCGGCAATTCGATTCTGATCAAGGTTAATCAGATCGGCACGCTGACTGAAACGCTTGCCGCCGTGGAGATGGCGCACAAAGCCGGTTACACCGCCGTGATGTCGCATCGTTCCGGCGAGACCGAGGATGCGACCATTGCGGACCTCGCGGTGGCCTGCAATTGCGGGCAGATCAAGACCGGGTCGTTGGCCCGTTCCGACCGCACAGCGAAATACAATCAACTGTTGCGCATCGAGGAGGAGCTCGGCGCCCAAGCTCTCTATGCCGGCCGAGCGGCGTTCAAGGCATTGGCTTAGCTTAAGCCCGACGGGACTTGTCGCATGCCGGCAAACGGCGGTACATGGTGTCGCTTTACGGGGCAGTTGGGGGCGCGGCCTAACGCGCGATCGGCAATGGACCAGTCGCGGGAATTGAGGGCCGGCAGCCGCGACCTCGCGATAACGCGGCTCCGCGATTTCGTGGTCGCGGCGGTGGATGGGGCTCCGGCCTACGAAACGCCATTCTATCATCTCGTGCTCAACGACGTGTTTCCGCAGGATATCTACGCCGCGATGCTCGAACAGATGCCGGCGGCGAGAGACTATCGGCCGATGCACGGCCGCAGCAAAGGTCATGACCTTGCCGACGGAACGCATACCCGCGTCAAGATCGATCTGTTCCCCGAATATATCCGGCACTTGGAGCCGGATAAACGCGCGGTGTGGACTCTTGTTGGGCGGGCGCTTTGCTCGGCAGCGGTGCGCGACGCGTTCGCTCGACGTTTGGCGCCGATGCTCGAGCGGCGCTTTGGCAGCGATTACGCCAAGGTCGGCATGTTTCCAATCCCGGTGCTCACGCGTGATATTCCCGGCTATCTGATTACGCCGCACACCGACACTCGCTGGAAGGGCATCACCGTGCAGCTTTACTTGCCGCGCGACCATTCCACCGCGCATATCGGCACCATTTTCCATCGCAAGCTTTCAGACGGGACGCTGCCAAAGGAAAAGCAAATGACCTTTGCTCCCAACAGCGGCTATGCCTTCGCTGTCGGCACCGACACCTGGCATTCGGCCGATCGGATTGGCGAGGAGGTAAACACGCGAGACAGCATTCTTCTCACCTATTTCGTTGACGCAGGGCTGCTGCGCTATCTGCGCAATCGGGGGAAGCGGATCGGAAATTTCGTACTCAGCGAACTGCGCAACCAATTGCCCGGGTCATCGGGCGCCGGGCATTAAGGTCGCCTTAAGCCGGCCCTCTCATGGTTGCGGCATGGTGACCCGCAAACGTCTGCGCTCGATCCTGACCGCGCTCGGCCTTTACATAATGGCGGCCTTGCTCATCGGCTATTTCGGCGTGAACGCGTTTTCCGGAAATCACGGGCTCAAGGCCAAGCAGGATATCGATCAGCAGATTACGGCGCTTTCGACCGAGCTTTCGCGGTTGCAAGTCGAGCGGGCGCAGTGGGAACGCCGCATCGGTTTGCTCAAGCCGAGGGGGCTTGATCCCGATATGCTCGATGAACGCGCCCGGGCCCAGCTGGACTACGCGCACCCCAATGATCTGACGTTAATGCTCGACAAACCCCGGCCTGCGCCGGGCGGCGGGTCTTGAACTCGCACTGGCCGTTTCCGAAATATTTTTTTACTACGAGCGACTTGGTGGTCGGAACCAGCGCCAAACGCCGACTTCCGCCGTAGGCCGATTTCGGTTATGGGGATGAAGCCCCGATTTTGTCGAGGATGCGGATGGCCGTCGCTAAAACCAAAGAAGCAGAGCAATTCGGCGGCGAACACCGTCCCGCCGTCGAGGTGGCAGCCCAGACCGGTCCGGTCGCGGAATTTACCAAGGAGCAGGAGCTTCACGCGCTCGGGCAGATGCTCCTGATCCGGCGCTTCGAGGAAAAGGCCGGTCAGATGTACGGGATGGGGCTGATAGGCGGCTTCTGCCACCTCTATATCGGCCAGGAAGCCGTTGTCGTCGGCATGAAGATGGCCAAACGCGACGGCGATCAAATGATAACCGGCTATCGCGATCACGGTCACATGTTGGCCTGTGGCATGGACCCGAAAGGCGTAATGGCCGAGCTCACCGGCCGGCGCGGCGGCTATTCCAAGGGCAAAGGCGGCTCGATGCACATGTTCTCCCGCGAGAAGAATTTCTTCGGGGGCCACGGCATCGTCGGCGCGCCGGCGCCGATCGGCACTGGTTTGGCGTTCGCCAACAAGTACCGGGAAGGCGACGACGTGTGCCTGACCTTTTTCGGCGACGGCGCAGCGAACCAGGGCCAGGTCTACGAAAGCTTCAACATGGCGGAGTTGTGGAAGCTGCCCGTGGTCTACATCATTGAGAATAACCGCTACGCTATGGGCACCTCGGTGACTCGCTCCTCCGCACAAACCGATTTTTCCAAGCGCGGCCTGTCGTTCAATATTCCCGGGACCGAGGTCGATGGCATGGACGTGCGCGCCGTCAAAGCGGCGGGCGAGGAGGCGATCGCCTGGTGCCGTGCCGGCAAAGGGCCGACCATCATCGAGATGGTGACCTACCGCTATCGCGGGCACTCGATGTCGGATCCGGCCAAATATCGCACCAAAGAAGAGGTCGACAAGGTTCGCACCGAGCACGATCCGATCGAGCAGGTGCGGGCGCGGCTTCTCGCCAAGAAATGGGCAAGTGAAGACGAATTAAAAAAAATCGATGCTTCCGTACGTTCCGTCATTAATGAGGCGTCCGAGTTCGCGACGCACGATGCTGAGCCCGACCCCGCGGAGCTCTACACTGACGTCTATCAGTGAAAGCGATCATGCTTGTAGCCGGAACCCGCGGTCCGCTTAAGGCGTGACGATTGACCACGAGTTAGCCCCGCCATGCCCGTCCAAGTCCTCATGCCTGCGCTGTCGCCTACCATGGAAAAGGGCAACCTCGCCAAATGGCTCAAGAAGGAGGGCGATACGATCAAGACCGGCGATGTGATCGCCGAGATTGAAACCGATAAGGCGACAATGGAAGTCGAGGCGATTGACGACGGCACGCTCGGCAAGATTTTGGTGCCGGAGGGCACAAACGACGTGGCGGTCAATACCCCAATCGCCATGATCCTCGCCGAAGGCGAAGACAAAGCCGCCCTCACCGACGGCAAATCCGCGCCCGCGGCCGCCGCGGCAACGCAGCCGGCGCGGCAGGAGAAGGGCGCAGAATCCGTCCCGCCAGCGGCAAAGGCGGAAAAAGCCGAGACACTTGCGCCAGCGATAGCCAGCACGGCCAAGCCGCCCGCAGCGCCTTTGACGCCCGAGCCCGAGGTGCCGGAGGGCACGGAGATGGTCATCATGACCATGCGCGAGGCGTTACGCGACGCGATGGCCGAGGAGATGCGCCGTGACGCCAACGTATTCGTCATCGGCGAGGAAGTCGCCGAGTACCAGGGCGCGTACAAGGTGACGCAGGGGCTGCTGCAAGAGTTCGGCGCGCGGCGCGTCATTGATACGCCGATTACCGAGTACGGCTTTGCCGGGCTCGGCGTCGGAACCGCGCTCGCCGGCTTAAAGCCGATCGTCGAGTTCATGACGTTCAATTTCGCCATGCAGGCGATCGACCACATCATCAACTCGGCGGCGAAGACGCGCTACATGTCCGGCGGGCAGGTCGATGTCGCCATGGTATTTCGCGGACCCAACGGACCAGCCTCCCGTGTCGCTGCCCAGCACAGCCAGGACTATTCCTCGTGGTATTCCCACGTTCCCGGCCTGAAAGTAATCGCGCCGTCGAACGCGGCGGATGCCAAGGGCTTGCTCAAAGCGGCGATCCGCGATCCCAACCCGATCGTGTTTCTTGAGAACGAGCTGTTATACGGCGTGTCCTCGCCGGTGCCGAAACTCGACGATTACGTGCTGCCGATCGGCCGGGCGCGCGTCGTGCGCGCCGGCAACGACGTGACGCTCGTGGCCTGGTCGATGGGCATGACCTACGCGTTGAAGGCTGCCGACGAACTCGCCAAGGAGAACATTGCCGCCGAGGTGATCGATCTGCGCACGCTCAAGCCGATGGACACCGACACCGTCATCGAGTCGGTGAAGAAAACCGGACGGCTGGTCACCGTTGAAGAAGGCTGGAAACAATCCGGCGTCGGTGCCGAGATTGCGGCACGGATGATGGAAGAGGCCTTCGACTTCCTCGACGCGCCGGTCATTCGCGTCACCGGCAAGGACGTGCCGATGCCTTATGCCGCGAATTTGGAAAAGCTCGCGCTGCCGTCGGTCGCCGAAGTGGTCGAGGCGGCCAAGGCCGTCTGCTACCGCTGACATCCGGGTGAGATTGCCGCGCCATGCCCATCAACATATTCATGCCGGCGCTGTCGCCTACGATGGAGAAGGGCAACCTCGCTAAATGGCTCAAGAAGGAAGGCGAGGCGATCAAAACCGGCGACGTGATCGCCGAGATTGAGACCGATAAGGCGACGATGGAATACGAAGCCGTCGATGACGGCGTGATGGCAAAGATCGTGGTGCCCGAAGGCACCAATGACGTGCCCGTCAATCAGCTGATCGCCGTCATGGCGCAGGAGGGTGAGGATCCGAAAGCCGCCGCGGCAGCTGCGGGGAAGGGGGCAACACCCAGCGCTGCAGCCCCCTCACCCCCACCCTCTCCCGCAAGGGGAGAGGGTGCCGCCCAGCAAGCCGCAACTTCTGCGCCTGCTGCCGAACCGACCGCAAAAGAGGGGAAGACACCGGTTCCGCCGCAAGCACCGCGCGCTCCCTCTCCCCTCGCGGGAGAGGGTGGGGGTGAGGGGGCTCGGCCTAGCGGCCATGGAGCCAATCGCGTCTTCTCCTCGCCGCTCGCCAGGCGTCTGGCGAAAGAATCTGGCATCGACATCGGTCGCATTACCGGGAGCGGGCCGCATGGCCGCATCATCGCCCGCGACGTGGCAGCGGCTAAGGAAGGCAAGGGCCTGCGCGCGCCCGCCGCGGCGCCTATACCCGCGGCGGCCGGCGCTCCAGCCATTGCGCCTTCGATGTCAGATCAGCAAATCCGCGCGCTTTATGAAGAAGGCAGCTACGAGTTCATCCCGCACGATGGCATGCGCCGCATCATCGCCCAGCGGCTCACCGCCTCGACGCAGACCATTCCGCACTTTTATCTCACCGTCGACTGCGACATCGGCAAGCTTGTTGCGGCGCGCGAGGAGATCAACGCCTCGGCGCCCAAGGACAAGGATGGCAAGCCCACCTACAAGCTCTCGGTCAACGACTTCGTGATCAAAGCATTGGCGCTGGCGCTGCAGCGCGTGGCCGATGCGAATGTGAGCTGGACCGAAGCCGGCATGCTCAAGCACAAACACTCGGATGTCGGCGTTGCTGTCGCACTCCCGGCCGGCCTGATTACGCCGATCATCCGCAACGCCGAGACGAAATCGCTGTCGGCGATTTCCAACGAGATGAAAGAGCTGGCAGCCCGGGCGCGCGCTAAGAAACTCAAGCCCCAGGAATATCAGGGCGGCACCTCGTCGGTTTCGAATCTTGGCATGTTCGGCATTAAGGACTTCACCGCTGTAATCAATCCACCGCAGTCGACCATCCTCGCCGTCGGTACCGGCGAGGAGCGCGCAGTCGTCCGGAATGGCAAGATCGAGGCGGCACAGATCATGAGCGTGACCATGTCGTGCGATCATCGCGCCGTCGACGGTGCGCTGGGCGCGGTGCTGATCGGCGCATTCAAGGCCCTAATCGAAAATCCGGTGATGATGTTGGTGTAGACATCGGTTGAACGGATACATTTAAGGATCGGGATCGCTCCGGGCGCGATCACCTCATTGAGAGGCGCACCATGAGCACAGTGGGGCAAGTCCCGCTCGTCGAAAGCCCGGACCGGCGAAAGGCCGAGATCAAACGCATCGTCGCCTCAAGCGTCGTCGGGACGGCGGTCGAATGGTACGATTTCCTGATCTACGGTACCGCCAGCGCGCTGGTCTTCAACAAGTTGTTCTTTCCACTGTCCGATCCGGCGCTGGGGACGATCGCCGCATTTGGTACTTACGGCGTCGGTTTTTTTGCCCGCCCGTTCGGCGCCGCGATCTTCGGGCATTTTGGCGACCGCGTCGGCCGCAAGGCCATGCTGGCGCTGACCATCGTCATCATGGGGCTCGGTACATTCCTGATCGGCCTCCTGCCGACCTACAGCCAGATCGGGCTGCTGGCGCCGGTGCTACTTGTGCTGCTGCGTTTGCTTCAGGGTATCGGGCTTGGCGGCGAATGGGGCGGCGCGGTTCTAATGGTGGTCGAGAATGCTCCTGACAAGAGCCGCGGCCTGTTGGGTGCGATGGTTCAGCTTGGCTATCCGATCGGCAATCTTGCTGCCATCGGCGCGCTGACGCTTTTGGCTAAACTGCCCGAAGCGGATTTCCTGGCATGGGGCTGGCGCGTACCATTCCTGATCAGCGTCATCGTCGCTGGCGTCGGCTTGTACATCCGGCTGCAGCTCGAGGAGACACCGGTATTCCGCGAGATCGAAGCGAAGCAGGCAATGGCAAAATTGCCGGTGATCGAGGTCATCACTGAGCACCCGCGCTCGTTTTTCATCGCCATCGGGCTGAAGCTCTCCGAGATTAGCTACGTGAGCATCGCCGGTATCTTTGCCATCAGCTATATCACCGGCAAACTGGCGCTGCCGCGCAGCCTGATCCTCAACGCCCTTTTGCTTTCCGCGGTCATTGCGCTGGTGGCGATCCCGTTTTTCGGTTGGCTTTCCGACCGTGTCGGCCGCAAGGCGATGTTCTACGCGAGCTGCCTGTTCGCGGTCGTCTTTGCTTTCCCGATGTTCTGGCTTTTTGACACCAAGGATACGCTCCTCATTACGCTGACGGTGATGGCGGCCATCATCTTTGGACAAATTATCGGGTTTGGTGTCGGCGCACCGTGGTATTCCGAGCTGTTCAGCGCGAGACTGCGCTACAGTGGCGCTTCGCTCGGCTTCCAAATCGGCGCGGCGATCAGCGGCGGCTTTACCCCCTTCGCTGCAGCGACTTTCATGGCCTGGACGGGCGGCGCGACCTGGCCGATTTCGGTCTACTTGATAGTGCTGGCGATCCTGACCTTTATCGCCACGATGGCCGCACCCGAAACGGCCGGAAAGCCGCTGAAATGAGGTTCGTATCAACGAACAGCGCACTTCGGATCCGGCAATAGTGGAAAGCGTTTGAGCGTGTCGCCGGATCAGCGGGGGCTTCGCGCATCTATCGCGGCAGCAAACTCCGTAATTTTGTTCAAGTCATCGGGCAATAGCCGACGACTTCAGCGTCGGCGACCTGCAGTTGACCAAGCGATCATGAAGCCCAATCACGGCGCTCCTCCATTTGCGCTGCGGCATCATTACATACTTGACCGGTTCTGCCTGCAAGCCGCACACGCCGCTCCATTTGCGACGGCGGCTACTGATTGGGGTATGGTGCCGCCGCGACGATAGGGTTTTAGAACTGCGTACTTAAGTTCACGAGGTTGGGAATGGCTGACACGAATTTCGACGTCATCATCATCGGCTCCGGTCCGGGCGGCTACGTTTGCGCCATCCGCGCCGCGCAGCTTGGATTCAAGACCGCAATTGTCGAGCGCGACTATTTGGGCGGCATCTGCCTGAATTGGGGCTGCATCCCGACCAAGGCGCTGCTGCGCTCGGCGGAGATTTTTCATTACCTGCAGCACGCCAACGATTACGGGCTGTCGGCCGGTGAGGTCACTTACGATCCGTCGGCCGTTGTGAAGCGCTCGCGCGCGGTTTCCAAACGACTTAACGACGGCGTCGGCTTCCTGATGCGGAAGAACAAGGTCGCCGTGATCTGGGGAGAGGCGGCTATTGACGCGCCCGGCAAGATCACGGTGAAGCCGGGCAAAAGTGAAGCGCCGAAGGGCGCGCTCGGACCCGGCGCGTACCAGGCCAAGCACATAATCCTCGCCACCGGCGCCCGCCCGCGGGTTCTGCCGGGCCTGGAACCGGACAAGAAACTGATCTGGACCTACTTCGAGGCCATGGTGCCGGACCGTATGCCGAGATCCTTGCTGGTTATCGGCTCGGGCGCCATCGGCATTGAATTCGCTTCGTTCTACCGGACGCTCGGGGCCGAGGTGACCGTCGTCGAAGTGCTGCCGCAAATTCTCCCCGTCGAGGACGCCGAGATCGCCGCCTTCGCGCGCAAGAGTTTTGAGAAGCAGGGCATCAAAATTTACACCGGCGCCAAAGTGACGAAGCTCGATAAGCAGGCCGACGGCGTCACCGCAACCATCGACGACGGCAAGGGCGGCACGCTGACGCTCACCGCTGAGCGCGTCATTTCCGCTGTAGGGGTTGTCGGCAATATCGAGAATCTCGGGCTGGAAAAGCTCGGCGTGAAGACCGAGCGCGGCGCGATCGTCACCGATGGCGCCTGCAAGACCAACGCGCCCGGCATTTACGCCATCGGCGATGTTGCCGGCCCGCCGCTTTTGGCACACAAGGCCGAGCACGAAGGCGTCATCTGCGTCGAAGCCATCAAGGGGCTGCACCCGCATCCGATGGACAAGCGGCTCATTCCCGGCTGCACCTATTGCTCACCGCAGATCGCTTCAGTCGGGCTTACCGAACAGGCAGCGAAGGGACAGAAGCTCGATATTCGCATCGGCCGTTTTCCATTCGTCGGCAATGGCAAGGCGATCGCGCTGGGCGAAGATCAGGGCCTGGTCAAGGTGATCTTCGACAAGAAGACAGGGCAACTTCTCGGCGCACACATGGTCGGCGCCGAAGTGACGGAATTAATCCAGGGCTATGTGATCGCGATGAATCTCGAGACCACGGAAGAAGAACTCATGCACACCGTGTTCCCGCATCCGACGCTGTCGGAGATGATGAAGGAAGCGGTGCTCGACGCCTACGGACGCGTGCTGAATATTTGATGAGCGGTCAGTCTTGCGCAAGCGCCTGCTCGGTGAATCGCCGTAGCGCAGAACTTGCGACGTTTTGCGAGTAGCCTGCGACATGCAGCCGATGTCACTTTGGACGCCTTGCGACGGAGCGACCCGCCTCGTAAGTATCGCGTGAGGGCAATCTGCTCCTCGGAGCCGTCATGGCCGTTCTGATCAACACTGTGTCGGGTGCCGCAACGGTACCCCGCCACCCGGAAAAGGCGCACCGCCCGGACCGGCCGACGCTGCCCAAGCCGGATTGGATCAGGGTCAAAGCGCCGATCTCGGCCGGCTATGTCGAAACGCGCCAGATCGTGCGGACGCACGGCCTGCACACAGTTTGTGAGGAGGCCGGCTGTCCCAATATCGGCGAGTGCTGGGAAAAAAAACACGCCACTTTCATGATCATGGGCGACACCTGCACCCGCGCCTGCGCGTTCTGCAACGTCAAGACCGGGCTACCCGGCGCACTCGATCCTGCAGAACCGGCGCGCGTTGCCGACGCCACAGCCAAGCTCGGCTTGGCTCACGTCGTTATCACGTCTGTCGATCGGGATGACCTCGACGACGGCGGTGCGGCGCATTTTGCCGCGGTGATCGGCGCCATCCGCGCCCGTTGCCCGCAGACGACGATCGAGGTGCTGACGCCGGATTTTTTGCGCAAAGCACGCGCCGTCGAGATCGTTGTCGCGGCACGGCCGGATGTCTTCAACCATAATCTTGAAACCGTGCCGTCGAAGTACCTCACCGTGCGTCGCGGCGCGCGCTACTTCGTTTCGGTCCAGCTGCTGCAGCGGGCCAAAGAGATCGATCCACAAATATTCACCAAATCCGGAATCATGGTTGGGCTCGGCGAGGAGCGCAACGAAGTCTTGCAGGTGATGGATGATCTGCGCGCGGCAGACGTGGACTTTCTCACCATCGGCCAATATCTGCAGCCCTCGCGCAAGCATCACCCCGTGATCCGCTTTGTACCGCCGGATGAATTCAAGGCGCTGACGACGATCGCCTATGCCAAGGGCTTCTCCTTTGTCTCGGCGAGCCCGCTCACCCGTTCATCGCATCACGCCGGCGAGGATTTCGCGCGGCTGAAGGCGCTACGGGCGACGCGCTGATCGATGCCGGAACTATCCACCACCAGACGCGTCCGTCACAGCGCCGACAAGATGTTCGATCTGGTCGCCGACGTTGAGCACTATCCCGAGTTCGTGCCGCTGTGCCAATCGCTCAAGGTGCGGCAGCGGATCCAACAAGATGGCAAGGACGTCATCGTTGCTGACATGACAGTCGCCTATAAGCTTCTTCACGAGACGTTCACCAGCCGCGTGACCCTCGACCGTCCCAACCTGCAGATCCTGGTGGAATATCTCGAAGGGCCGTTTCGCCGCCTGAACAACACCTGGAAGTTCCGTGCCATAGACAATCGACTCTGCGACGTCGAGTTTTTCATCGCCTATGAATTTCGCAGCCGGGCGCTCGGCCTGTTGATGGGCACGATGTTTGATGCCGCATTCCGCCGCTTCGCCGCTGCGTTCGAACGTCGCGCTGATCAGGTCTACGGCACGCAGGCCGCATAACACGGGATCGGCGGCCGTTCGTGTTGCTGCCGTCTGTTTGTTCCTCCCTCAACGGTCGGCTTGCTCTGCGAGCAGCCGCAAGAGCTCAAGCGCCTCGGCGACGGAACGTAGCCGTACGCGCCGGCGTCCGATCTTGCCGTAAAGCTTCTGGCGCGCCAGCTGGCGCCCGTCACGGCTTGCTGCGGCCAAGTAAACCAGACCGACCGGCTTTGCCGTCGAGCCCCCGCCCGGGCCGGCGATGCCGGTAATGGCTACCGATAAATCCGCCCGTGACCTTTTTAGCCCGCCGGCAGCCATCGCCGCCGCCGTCTCCGCGCTCACCGCACCGTGCTGACTTAACGTTGCGGCCGGTACACCGACCAACGACTGCTTCGCCTCGTTCGAATAGGTGACGAAGCCGCAGTCGACGACATCGGAAGAGCGGGCGATTTCGGTGAGGGTCGCGGCGACGAGTCCGCCGGTGCAGGATTCAACCGTGACAATTTTGAGGTCGCGCGCACGGCACAACGCAAGAACGCGCGTAGCCGATTTACGCAGATCGTCATCAATCACGCCGCACTCCAGGGCAGCCGCACCGTTGCCGTCGCCATCGCCACGATGCCTTCGCCGCGCCCAGTGAAGCCGAGTTTCTCACTGGTTGTTGCCTTGACGCCGACGCGCTCGATCGGGATGCCGGCGATTGCCGCAATCCGCGCGCGCATCGCGTCACGATGCGGACCGACGCGCGGTGCCTCGCACACGACCGTGGCGTCGAGGTGCGCGATCATGCCCGAACGCGCGCGCACGCGTTCGCAGGCGAACACGAGAAATCGATCGGACGATGCTCCACGCCATTGCCGGTCGCTCGGGGGAAAGTGCGATCCAATATCGCCATCGGCGAGGGCGCCAAGAAGAGCATCGACTAGCGCATGAAGAACGACGTCGGCGTCAGAATGTCCGGTGAGGCCGCGCGCATGCGGGATGCGGACACCTCCGAGCATGACATGATCGCCGTCACCGAAGGCGTGCACATCGAAGCCGTTGCCGGTGCGTACGTCGGCGAGCGCCGCCATGCGTATGGCTTCAGCGCGGATGAAATCGTCATTGGTGGTGAGTTTCACGTTGGTGGCCTCGCCAGGGAAAACCGTGACGCGATGGCCTGCCCATTCGGCAAGCGCGGCATCGTCGGTAAAGTCTTCGCGGCCGGCCGTCGCCGCGCGGAGGTGCGCCTCGATGATCAGGTCAAAGGCGAAGGCCTGTGGTGTCTGTACCAGACGCAGCCGGCTGCGATCGAGTGTCTCGATTACGGTCTCCCGCTCATCGACTTGCTTGACGGTATCGGCGACGGCAACGGCGGGTACCGCCGCGCGGTGCTCTGCCGCGGCGTCGATCGCGCGGGTGATAAGCGCGTCCGTCAGGAACGGTCGCGCCGCATCATGGATCAGGACAAAGTCGGGCCTGACGGCGCTGAGCGCCTCGAGCCCGGCGCGAACCGAGGCTTGCCGTGTGGCGCCGCCCCAGACCGGGGACAGGCCTTGGAGGCCCGTGGTCGCGGCACGGAACGCTTCCGCATCTTGTGCGTGAATAACGGGTTGTACGGCATGGATCTGCGGATGGGTAAGAAAAGCCGCTAGAGCAGGGCGGATGACCGGTTCCCCGGCAATACCCCGATATTGCTTCGGAACATCGCCGCCGACTCGTTGGCCCCGTCCGGCTGCGACGACAACGGCCGCAACTCTACCCGCCATGTACTACTCCGCTCGCGATTGCGGCATTCGCTTTAGCCTATGTCCAACGGATGTGCGACGTGCGCCTGGGTCCTGATCGTCGGCCTAGACGCAGGCGTGAGCCAAATCCACAGGCTGGAGACCTGAAGTGCCCGCAAATTGACTATATTGCAGTGCAGCACTTGCGCCCCGTCTAGATTTGGCTAAACTATATGCAGAAACGAAGTGACGCCTAATTCGTGTGCAAAAGCCCGTTTCAGCCAGCTTGCCGTAGCCGAAAGAAAAGCACTCGGCCCCCTCTAGCGCGCTTCCGCGCTTCGCTGGGGTTTTGGACGCATCACGTACCTCAACACGCGAGCATCGTGGCATGAGAACTGCCGAGCCATTGCTAACGGCGACGCCCGCCGATGCGGTGCTTAACGCGCTGCCGCATCCGGTAATCGTCGTGACCTCGGACGGCATGGTGGCCGATGCCAACGTGGCGGCGGAAGCCTTTTTCGAGGTTTCGGTGCCGTTGCTGCGGCGTCATCTGCTCAACGACTTGGTGCCGTTTGGGAGCCCCTTGCTCGCATTGGTCGATCAGGTGCGTGCGACTGGCGCGGCGGTCAACGAGTACAAAGTCGATCTCGGCACTCCGCGCAATCCCGGCGACCGGCTTGTGGATCTGCACGTGGCACCGTTGGCCGAGCGCCCGGACTACGTGGTGGTGATGCTTCAGGAGCGCACCATCGCCGACAAGATGGATCGCCAGCTCACGCACCGCGGCGCGGCGCGCTCGGTGATTGCGCTTGCTGCCATGCTCGCGCACGAGATCAAGAATCCGCTGTCCGGTATCCGTGGCGCGGCGCAGCTGCTGGAACAGTCCGTCACCGATGACGACCGCACTCTCACGCGTCTCATCTGCGACGAAGCCGACCGCATTGTTAAGCTGGTTGATCGCATGGAAGTGTTTTCCGACGAGCGGCCGGTCGAGCGCGAACCGATCAACATCCACGTCGTGCTCGACCACGTGAAGCGATTGGCCCAATCCGGCGTCGCCCGCCAGATCAGGTTTGTCGAAGACTACGATCCGTCGCTGCCGCCGGTGCTGGCGAACCGGGACCAGCTCGTACAGGTATTCTTGAATCTGGTGAAGAACGCCGCCGAAGCGATTGGCGACAATTCCGGCGGCGAGATCGTTCTGTCGACCGCCTTTCGCCCCGGAGTGCGGCTGTCGATTCCCGGCGCCAAAGCCCGCATCTCGCTGCCGCTCGAATTCTGCGTGAAGGACAACGGACCCGGGGTGCCCGACGAACTGATGCCGCATCTGTTCGACCCGTTCGTCACCACCAAGCCGACGGGATCAGGCTTGGGGCTCGCTTTGGTTGCCAAGATCGTCGGCGATCATGGCGGCATCATCGAATGCGAGTCGCAACCGCGGCGAACCATCTTTCGCGTGCTTATGCCGATGTACACCGGGGAGGGCGTCGAAGCCGCCATTCAGCCAAAGCATGATCGATCATTAGGGGACCATTGATGCCGGCGGGAAATATTCTCGTTGCCGACGACGATGCAGCGATCCGGACCGTGCTTAACCAGGCACTGTCGCGCGCCGGTTATGAGGTCCGCTCGACCGGCAATGCCGCCACCATGTGGCGCTGGATCAGCCAGGGCGACGGCGACCTCATCATCAGCGATGTCGTGCTGCCGGATGAGAACGCTTTCGATCTGCTGCTGCGCATCAAGAAGGCACGGCCGGATTTACCGGTTATCATCATGAGCGCGCAAAACACGTTCATGACGGCGATCCGCGCCTCCGAGCGCGGCGCTTACGAATATCTGCCGAAGCCGTTCGACCTTAAGGAACTGATCGCCATCGTCGGACGCGCTCTGTCGGAGCCGAAGGAGCGGCCGCGACCTCCGGTCAAGACCGAAGATTTCGAGTCGATCCCACTCGTCGGCCGCTCGCCGGCCATGCAGGAAATCTATCGCGTGTTGGCGCGTCTGATGCAAACGGATCTGACCGTCATGATCAGCGGTGAGTCCGGCACTGGCAAGGAGCTGGTGGCGCGCGCGCTGCACGATTACGGCAAGCGGCGCACCGGGCCGTTCGTGGCCATCAACATGGCGGCGATCCCGCGCGACCTCATCGAATCCGAATTGTTCGGCCACGAGAAGGGTGCCTTTACCGGCGCCAACGCCCGCAGCGCCGGCCGCTTCGAGCAGGCCGAAGGCGGCACGCTGTTCCTTGACGAGATCGGCGACATGCCGATGGAGGCGCAGACGCGGCTTTTGCGCGTGCTGCAGCAGGGCGAGTACACCACGGTGGGCGGCCGCACGCCGATCAAGGCCGATGTGCGCATCATCGCGGCAACCAACAAAGATCTACGCCAGCTCATCCAGCAGGGTCTGTTCCGCGAGGATCTGTTTTTCCGTCTGAATGTCGTGCCGTTGCGGCTGCCGCCGCTGCGCGAACGCACCGAGGACATTGCCGACTTGATCCGGCATTTCTTCACGCAGGTCGAGCGCGAGGGCCTGCCGGCGAAACAAATCGATCAGGCCGCGCTCGACCGCTTGCGACGCCATCGCTGGCCCGGCAACGTCCGTGAGCTGGAAAATCTTGCCCGGCGTCTTGCCGCGCTTTACCCGCAGGAAACAATCACCGCGGCGGTGGTCGACGCCGAATTATCGCAGCCCGCGCTTACCGCGCCAGGGGACAGCTACCGCGGTGACGAAAATCTGGCGAACGCCGTCGAGCGTTACCTCGCGCGTTATTTTTCCGGCTTCGATGAAGGCTTGCCGCCGCCCGGCCTGTACCACCGCATTCTGCGCGAAGTCGAGGCGCCGCTGCTTTCTGCAGCGCTGGCGGCAACCCGCGGCAATCAAATCCGCGCCGCCGATCTCCTCGGCGTCAATCGCAACACGCTGCGCAAGAAAATCCGCGACCTCGAAATTCAGGTCTATCGCACCGGCGGCAGCTAAGCGCGGACGATTTGCCCTAGATGCCGGCGTTTAGAGCGCCTAGGAATTGGCGCAATTGGGCAACATTGTTGTATAAAAGCATCACTCATTGAGTGATATAAAAGTCACTGGCGCGAATGGCTGGGGCCCATTCGTTCTGCGCCGCATCAGTCCCGTGCTTAACCGCTTCATGACGACTGCAGATCAGGTTGCTCCGCTCGACCCGGCCGCAGCAGTACCGATGCTGGTCGGCTCCCGGTTGGTCGGAGCGATTGCGGTCGGTGCCGCACTCCTGTCGGCGACCGCGACCTTCCTCGTTCTCTCGGATTTCACGCCGATCGCGCCGGTTCACGAGGTCGTTGTCGCGCTCCTGCTTGGAGATTTCGCGACCGGCCTTTTGCTGCTGGCCATCATTGGACGCGAAGTCTGGGTCGTGGTTCGGGCTCGACGACGCGGCTATGCCGGCTCACGTTTACACGTGCAGATCGTCGGCCTGTTCGCCGTGATCGCCGCCGTGCCGACCATCCTGGTCGCCATCGTCGCCAGCACGACGCTCGATCGCGCGCTCGATCGTTTCTTCTCGACCCGCACGCGCGCCATGATTGAGCAGTCGGTGATCGTGGCCAACGCCTACGTCAATGAGCATGCTCAGGCGATCCGCGGTGAGATCATGGCCATGGCGTTCGACCTCGGCCGCGCCAAGCCGATGTTCGATTCCGATCGCGATCGGTTCCGCACATTCTTCACCGCGCAGGCAAATGCACGCGGCCTTTCCGCGGCCATGATGATCCACGCCGACGGTTCCACCATCGAGCGCGCCGCCGTCACCATGGACAAGGCGATCGTGCTTCCCTCCAAGGAGCTGCTCGGCAAGATCGGCGAGACCGAGCCGCAGGTCGCGCTCATCCCGGAAGGCGATCACGTCGCCGCCGCCGTCAAGCTGCACGGTTACGACGATACCTATCTCTATGTTGCGCGGCTGCTGGATCCGGTCGTGGTGCAGCAATTGCGGGCGACCCAGGAGAGCGTCGGCGAATACGCCAATCTTGAAGCGCGCCGGCTCGGCATTCAAATCGCGTTCGCGCTGATGTTCGCCGTCATCGCGCTCATTGTGCTCTTGTCATCGGCATGGATCGGCCTCGATTTCGCCAATCGGTTGGTCGCTCCGATCCGCCGACTGATCGGCGCCGCTAACGTGGTTTCCACCGGCAATCTCCAGGTCCAAGTGCCGATCCGCCGCTCGGAGGGCGATTTGGCTCGCCTTGGCGAGACCTTCAATAAAATGACGCAGGAGTTGCGCACGCAACACGACGATATTGTGCGTGCTCGCGATATGATCGACAGCCGCAGGCGATTTACCGAGGCCGTGCTCGCCGGCGCCAGCGCCGGCGTCATCGGCGTGAACGCCGACGGCCGCATCACCATCCTCAACCGCTCGGCCGAGCAACTGATCGCTCACACGGAAGGAAAGTCACTCGGGCGTCTGCTTACGGAGGTTGCGCCCGAACTCGCTGAGATTTTTGAATCGGCGCGCAACGGCAATCAGCGTCTTGTCCAGCGCCAGGTCACCGTCAGCCGCGGCGGACAGGAACGAAATTTTTCGGTGCGCGTCACCAGCGAGCAGGCCGCCGAATCTGAGCACGGCTATGTCATCACCATCGACGATGTGACCGAATTGGTGCTGGCGCAACGCTCGTCAGCCTGGGCCGATATCGCCCGGCGCATTGCTCACGAGATCAAGAACCCGCTGACGCCGATCCAGCTGTCGGCAGAGCGGCTGCGCCGAAAATACGGGAAGGTGATTGTCGAAGACGCCGCCGTGTTCGAACAATGCACGTCGACCATCATACGCCAGGTCGATGACATCAAGCGCATGGTCGATGAGTTCTCCCGCTTCGCGCGGATGCCGAAGGCGGTCATGACCTCCGAGGACGTGGCCGACACGGTGCGCCAGGTCGTTTTCCTGATGCGCGTTGGTCATCCCGATATCGACTTCGAGGTCGATCTGCCCGCGGAGATGATGCCCGCGCGCCTTGATCGGCGCCTGATCTCGCAAGCGCTCACCAATATCGTCAAGAATGCGACCGAAGCGATCGGAGCGGTGCCGGCGGGGACGCTCGGACGCGGCCGCATCGCCGTCAGCGCCCGCCGTGATGGCAAGGATGTGGTCATCGACGTGATCGATAACGGCATCGGCTTGCCCAAGGAGAACCGCTCACGGCTGCTCGAGCCCTACGTGACCACGCGTGAGAAGGGCACCGGCTTGGGCCTCGCTATAGTCGGGCGCATTCTGGAAGAGCACGGCGGGCGCATTGAGCTGCGCGACGCATCCGAAAAAATTTCCGGCGCTCGCGGCGCATGGATGCAGTTGCGCTTTGCCGCCGAGCCGGTTGAGGCTGCCGCAGCGCCGGCGGAAGCGCACAGAGCGACGGTGTGATCATGGCATCCGATATCCTGATCGTCGACGACGAGGTCGATATCCGCGAGCTGGTTGCCGGCATTTTGCAAGACGAAGGCCACGGCACCCGCACGGCTGGCGACAGCGATGAGGCAGTCGCGGCAGTCATCGCCCGCAGGCCAAACCTGGTTTTTCTCGACATCTGGCTGCAAGGCAGCCGCCTCGACGGATTGCAATTGCTCGATGCGCTAAAACAGGACCATCCTGAGCTGCCGGTCGTGATGATTTCCGGCCATGGCAACATCGAGACCGCCGTCTCGGCAATTAAGCGCGGCGCCTACGATTTCATTGAGAAGCCGTTCAAGGCCGATCGGCTGCTGCTGGTCGCCGAGCGAGCACTTGAGAACTCGAGGCTCAAGCGGGAGGTCAGAGAGCTGAAGCAGCTCGGCCCGCAGGCCACTACGATCGTCGGCCATTCGCCAGCCGCCAATCAGCTGCGCCAAACCATCGAACGCGTGGGACCGACCAACAGCCGCATTCTTATCGTTGGTCCCTCAGGCAGCGGGAAGGAGCTCGCGGCGCGTACCATTCACGCCCTGTCCGCCCGCGCCAATGGGCCTTTCGTCGTAATCAACGCGGCCGCCATCATGCCCGAGCAGATGGAGGTCGAACTGTTCGGCGTTGAGGCGGGAAATGGCACGCAAAGCCGCAAGGTCGGTGCGCTGGAAGAAGCGCATGGCGGTACATTGTTCATCGACGAAATCGCCGACATGCCACGCGAAACGCAGAACAAGATTCTACGCGTGCTCGTAGACCAGACCTTCCAGCGGGTCGGCGGCAGCACCAAAGTTACGGTCGACGTGCGCATCGTCTCATCGACCAGCCGCAATATCGAGGCCGATATCGCGGCCGGCAAATTCCGCGAGGACCTTTATCATCGCCTGTCCGTGGTGCCGATCCGCGTGCCGCCGCTCGCCGAGCGCCGCGAGGACGTGCGCGAGCTGGTCGACTATTTCATGACCCAGATATCCAACACCACCGGCCTGCCCAAACGCAATGTCGGCGCCGATGCGCTGGCCGTGCTGCAATCGCACGACTGGCCCGGGAACGTGCGGCAGCTCCGCAACAACGTCGAACGGCTGATGATCCTCGCCGGCGGCGAGCCGGATGCCGAGATAACTGCAGCGATGCTGCCGCAAGACGTCGGCTCGATGATTCCGTCGATGCCGAACGGCAACGGCGGCGAGCACCTCATGAGCCTGGCGTTGCGCGAGGCGCGCGAAGTGTTTGAGCGCGAGTATCTCGTGGCGCAGATCAGCCGTTTCGGCGGCAATATCTCCCGCACTGCCGAGTTCGTCGGCATGGAACGCTCGGCGCTCCACCGCAAGCTCAAGGCGCTGGGATCGACTGACCGCAGACGACCGATGTCCCGAATAGCCTATGTCAACGGGCGCTACGTTCCGATGCGCGCGGCGACGGTCCATGTCGAGGACCGTGGCTATCAGTTCGCCGACGGCGTCTACGAGGCCTGCGAGGTCCGCGGAGGGCGGCTGATCGACGAGCGCCGCCACATGGCACGGCTCACGCGCTCGCTCTCTGAATTGCACATTCGTATGCCGATGTCGCTCGCAGCCCTCGGCGTCGTGCTGCGCGAGATGGTTGCGCGCAATCGGGTCGCTTACGGCGTCGTCTACCTGCAGATAACTCGCGGCGTAGCGCGTCGGGACCACGCTTTTCCGGTGCCGGACGTGCCGCCTAGCGTCGTAGTAACCGCGCGGGAACTGAACCAAGCGCGCAACGAAGCGCTGGCCGCCAAGGGGATTGCGGTCGTCAGCGTGCCGGATAATCGCTGGGGTCGCGTAGATATCAAGACGACGGGCCTGCTGCCGAACGTATTGGCGCGGCAAGCCGCCATCGAACAGGGCGCGCGCGACGCCTGGTTTGTCGACAACGGCGGCAACGTGACCGAAAGCGCCTCGGGCAATACCTGGATCGTTACGCAGGCCGGCACGGTGGTAACCCGCCCGGCTGATCACGCCATTCTGCGCGGGATTACGCGGACGGTGCTGCTCGAAGCCATCAAAGCGCAGGGCCGTACGGTCGAAGAACGGGCATTCACGCTCAAGGAAGCCTTCGCGGCTCGTGAAGCATTTATTACTTCGGCGAGCCAGATCGTCATGCCGGTCGTGCGAATCGATGATCGGCCCGTCGGCGACGGCAAACCGGGGCCGATCGCGACCGCGCTGCGCCGGGAAGTCCATCACTTCGCCGAGCGGGGACAGCCACTTAGCACGGTGCTTTATGCTCCAAAATGAGTACCGGTGAGCACATTCGCACCGCCCGGCCGTCAAAACTTAGGCTTGCATCCCCTCCCGTCGTACTTTCTAATGGTTAGCTTGGATCGCCAGCGGGGGTGGCGGGCGTAGGAAGCGTGTAGGATGGGTCGAGCGAAGGGCGGCCTGTAGTTGGAGTGACGTTTTTAATGTGGGTTTCGCTTCGCTCGACCCACCGCATGATCAGGCGCAAGAAAAGACCCGCAGGGTAGGGGCCTGCGGTACAAGAACGGAAACAACGGCCATGGCAGCCGACCGCTCACAAAACCTGCAAGACACTTTCCTTAATCACGTCCGCAAGGCCAAAATTCCGCTCACCATTTTTCTGGTGAACGGGGTCAAGCTGCAGGGCGTGGTGACCTGGTTCGACAATTTCTGCGTGCTGCTGCGCCGCGATGGTCATTCGCAGCTGGTCTACAAGCACGCCATCTCGACCATCATGCCGGGTCATCCCGTCCAGCTTTTTGAGGGCGCCGAGGACGCGCCGGCCGGGGAAAAGGTCTGATTGGAGCCGCGCCGTCGCGACACGCGCTCTAATCAGCTGAGCCCCGGCGGCTCGGCAACGGGCCGCGCTTTCGTGATCGAGCCGGCACTGCGGCGTGCCGCCGCGCACGCCACTTTGGCAGATCGCGGACCGGACGCGAAGCTCGACGAGGCAGTCGGTCTCGCCCGCGCCATCGATCTTGATGTCGAACAATCGGGCATTGTCATGCTGAGCGCCGTGCGGCCCGCGACCTATCTCGGCAAGGGCAAGGTCGAAGAAATTGCCGGGCTGGTGAAGTCCCATGAAACCGGCATTGTTGTCATGGATTGCGCGCTCTCGCCGGTGCAGCAGCGCAATCTGGAGAAGGCGTGGAACGCCAAGGTGCTGGACCGCACCGGGCTTATTCTCGAAATTTTCGGCCGGCGCGCGCGCACCCGCGAAGGGGCGCTGCAGGTCGAACACGCGCAT